>JAJRVO010000408.1 GCA_024277275.1 Chloroflexota bacterium | reverse complement strand
CCTCCTATTTCCTTGCCCCGGGACACAGCAGGCATGCCTTACCTGATTTCTTGGCTGATTGAGAAGCGAGAAACGCCTCTGGACCCATTCATAGTTTCTGCTCTCATCACAGTACTTGCTCTATATCCGGACAGTATTGGGTTGAAGTTGCGGTTGGAGTGAGGGTTGAAGTTGCGGTTGGAGTGAGGGTTGAAGTTGCGGTTGGAGTGAGGGTTGAAGTTGCGGTTGGAGCAAGTGTTGACGTTTCAGTTGGGGGAAATGTGGGGATAGAAGTTGATGTCTCGATAGGAGTCGGGGTGGTTGAGGGAGTGTTTGTTGAAACCAAAGCAGGAGTACTGGTTAGTGGCGCTGTGGCGACAGGTAAAGTTACAGTAAGGATGGTGATAGGAACAGATGTTGAAACTTGTATTGGTAAGGTGGTTTCAGTCGGAACCCCAGACCCTACCCCAGGTCTACGCAGGCCGGACATTAAAATAAACGCCATCAAGAAAACCACCGCAAACATGCCGCAGGCTATCAAAACAGGCGGCCAGCCAATTAAATTGAGGTTGGGAAAAGACCAGGTTCTTTGCGGTTGAGGTTTAAACCGGGCGATAACTACGCTCACGTTATCGGGTGAATGGCGTTGATTGGCCAGCTCTACCAAGGCATGGGCCGCGTCGTTCGGCGAACGGTTCCGTAGGTAATCGGCCATTTCAACCGGCGGGATCAGATTCGACACCCCATCAGAGCAAAGCAACAGCGCGTCGCCGGAGCGGATGGTGGGAGTAAAGATATCCACCTGTAGCTCTTCGGCGTGGCCCAGGCTGCGGGTCAAAACCCCCTTGTTTTCAGATTGGGCGGCTTCTTCAACCGTAATCAGTCCGGCCTTTAACTGCATCTGAACCAGGGTGTGGTCCCGGGTTATTTGTTGTATCTTGTTTCGATGCAGCAGGTAGGCCCGGCTATCGCCCACATTGGCAATAACCAGTTGGCCCTGATGATAAGCCGCGGCCACCAGGGTGGTTCGCATCTGGCTATATTCGGAATTAGCCCGGATGGCGGCCAGGACGGCTGCATTGGCAGATTGCACGGCCAGGTGAAGACGCGCGGGCAGGCCGGCTTGCGGATTCCGGTAAAATTCCTGAAAGAGGGCAGACATAGCGGTTTGGCCGGCTATGTCGCCGCCGGCCTGCCCGCCGACCCCATCGGCTACAGCCAGCAGATGGCCGCGCCGGGTCCAGGCAGCCCGGTCGATGTGATACAAGGGCGGCGCTCCAACGGTATCCTGATTAGATTCCCTGACAGGGCCGGTATCGGTAGCGTAACCTGCAACAAGATCGCTCATGGCTGTACCTGAAAGGGTAAGGTATATGGTTGTTTGGTTTCATCATAAACGTCTTAAATGTCTGTCATGAGCAAATATCTATTACCGACCTGCATCCAATTACCCTGAATTAAAAGTGGGGGCGAAAGAGGGATGTTGGGCAGTTGTTTATCAGGATTGCTGTTGTAGCGGATATAGAAAGCCGTGTGATAGGACAGGCTGGTTTGAACCAGGACTGCTGTGGGAAAATCGGATTGATGACACCACAGATTCCAATTGACGGCATTGTAGGGAATATCCTCGACATCTATAAAATAAGCGTCAATGTGGTTTGGATTGTCTTTTTGTCGTTGGCCGTAAACAATCAACAGATTATGCGCAAGCGGCTTGCGGCCCTGAGTCATTGCCCCATTGCTCACTTTACAATTTACTACATAATTTCCTCCGGTGTTGCTGACCTGCAACTGCCAATTGTCATCCTGCCACGCAATTTGCTCTAACCGGCCGCTAAACAACAAACCGGGGGAAGGCTCTGTTACCGACAGCAAGGGTTGTTTCGGTTCGTAGGGAGAGGAATCGGTTAGAAAGAAGTGGTAGATACCCAAAATAGTCATCAATAAAACAAGCCCCAAGCCTACAGCCATCAAAATAAAGCCAAACAGCGAGCGCGGCCGACGGCTAAATAAGGCGGCCAGAGATAGACAGCGCTTGGACCTGGGACGAGGCCAGTGTCCGACAATAACGGTGATATTATCCGGCCCGCCCCGTTGATTGCTCTGGGCAACCAGCCGGTTAGCGGCTTGCTGAGGTGGCAACGTATCTAAATTAACCGCAATTTGTTGGTCGTCCAAACAGGTTGTCAAACCATCTGAACAGAGTAAAAAGGTGTCTCCGGGTTCAAGCTGATAACTGCGGGCAGCAACATCAAGCGCCGGCTGTCGCCCTAAAGCGCGGGTTAATACGCCCTTTTGCTCATGCCGGCCGGCTTCCTGCGGCGTTAAGACCCCGGCTCTTACCTGGCCGGCTACCCAGGTGTCATCTTCGGTTAAACGCTCCAGGCGGCGGTTGCGTAACAGGTAGGCCCGGCTATCGCCGACATTGGCTATAATAAGCCGGTTTTGATGAAGCAGGGCAATCACTACCGTAGTGCCCATCCCTTGCCACTCAGGCGCTTGCGCCTTTTGGTAAACAGCCTGGTTGGCCGCTTGCACGGCCTGAACCAGGCTTTCTGCAACCCGGCCGCCGGCGCTGCTATAGTATATCGACAGGATTGTTTTGACGGCCAGTTGGCTGGCTACTTCTCCGGCCTTATGACCGCCCATGCCGTCGGCCACAATCCAAAGCCGGCCCTTTTGGGCCACAATGTTGGCCGGAAGGTTTTGAGGCAAACCAAAGTAATCCTCGTTATGCCAGCGCTGCCGGCCCGGATCGGTTTTTACGCCTGTTTGGATTGGAATGTAATTAGCCATAAATATTGATTGCCGTCAATGCGTTTTAAAGATAAGCGTGGTATCGCCAATCTTGATTTGATCGCCATGACTGAGTGAACACTGGGTTACACGCCGGCCATTTACAAATGTGCCATTGTTGCTGTTTAAATCTTCTAAAACATATCTTTGTCCCTGCTGTAAAACGCGGGCGTGATGGCGTGAGACAATGGTAGCCGGCAGGGTGATATCATCGCGCGGGTGACGACCAATGGCGATAACGCCCCGGCGGAAACCAACCACACCCAATCCGGGCGACTCCAGGCCCGGCGGGCCGGTGGCGGCTCCTCGATGCAGTGTTGCTGGTTGTTGATTGTAGATAAAAAAGAGCAGCAAGCCGCCTACAACGGCCATAGCGCCGGCAATATAAAGAATATTAAATGGCGACGGTACATCAGGGGCGCGTGTTGAAACCAATACGTTACAATCGGTAATGCCGCTGGGAACATCAATACCTTCAAGAGACATTTGCCATTGGCCTACAACCGGGTTTTGAATAACCAAATAAATCAGGTTGCCAAATGTTTTGAACAAAGAGTTGGGATAGGCTTCATCAACCGTCCGCCCTTGAGGATCAACCAGCTGTAGGGCTAATTGGCTGCCCGGCCACCGTACGCTAACATGAAGTGACCGGGCGCCGGGCGCTACCTGAAAACCTTCCAGGGTTATAGTTTCACCCTGCCTGATCTTACCACTGCGTTCGGCAATGAGTTTGCCTGTAGCCTGGTGACGCGATTTTAAATAGACTTCAGATAACTCAAAAGCATTTTGAGCATTGTAATATTCCCCACAGCCGGAGCCGTCTGCAACTTGCCCCAGGAAGGCCTCATCCAAACCAAACTCAAGATCAGAACTTGCGCCGGGGTCGCCAAAACCAATAGCAAAAATACAGATATTGGCTGATTTGGCTCGCGGCACTTGTTCGCTCAAGATTTCACGTTTTAACTCTTCTACACCCGCTTGACTGGGATTTGAAGAATAAGGGTGTTTGTTAGACGTAGTAGGCTGCCCGTCACTTAAAAGAAGCAGGATACGAGCGGTTCCTTCCGGGGCGTTTTTTAAGCTATCAATACTTTTGTCCAGACCGGCAGCCATATTAGTGCCGCCATAGGGCCGAAAACCGGATATAGCTTGTCGAGCCAGGCCAATATCGCTGCTCAATGTTAACCTGGTGTTGGCTCCTTCGCTAAAACTGGCTACCCCCACCTGATGCGCGCCGGAAGACAACTCGTTTTCTGTACCGATCAAATTCAAGATGTCATCGGCGGCGGTCATCGCCGCATCGATCTTTTTAACGCCGCCCGGTTCCAGACGATCCATACTGCCGGAGGTATCAAACAGCAGCACAGTGGCCGTGTTGCGACTTTTGACTGAATCAATCCGACCCGGTTGAGTTGGGGTGACAACCGGAGATGGGAACGGTGTTACGGTTTTTTCAACAGCCACGTAATCACTTTCCAGAAGGGCCAATACCTTCTGTTTAACGGCTTCGTTGTCAGGTATTTCTCCATGCGTTACAGACTTGACTTTGGATAAAAAATCACGGCCGGCGTCAATTTTTATTTCCGGATTTCCAGGCGTAATGTCAAAGCTTAAAGTTGTTCTGGCCTCAAACCCAAAAAGCTGATAATTGGAGGGATTTGGTCCGTTTAGACTCCCTAAATTGGGAATGGTAGTAGCATTGTCTTTGCTGACAAGCAAGTCGCCTACGCTAGCTACCTGATTGGATGTAACGGGGATATCAAAGAATTTTGTAGCAAAATCAAAACCAATATCGCCGTACAGCAGATAATAATCAACATCTCCGGGGCTTGGTCGTTGGTTTAGATTCTTTATGAACTCGCTGTCTGGAGCCAACTGCCGGCCGGCCGGACTTTCCGGATTAGGCATTTCAGGATAAATGTCTTCTAAAGTATTAAAAAGGTCTCTAATAGCGCTGCGAATGATGGGCTGGGCAATTTTATTCCCGGTGATGCTTGTGCCCCAGGCGTCAGCCATTGCGTCGGCGCCCTTGTTATACAAATCAATATAGGCGCTACCCGAATGTGGGGTAGCCAGGTCGATAAAACGGCCAATATTACCACTGTACTGAACCTGATGAGGACCGGAAATGTCTCTATAGCCCAATAATTGGCGGGTAATAAGCCCTCCCAAACTGTGAGCCACAATATCCACTTTGCCGTTGCCCCCTATTTGCCGGTCAATCCGGCTTAAAACATCAACAGCTTCCATCAGGTAGCGGGCCGTGCAGGTGGCATCGGCTTTGTCATAGGGTTGACCATCGGGACCGGGAGGGTAGCTGAGGCGATGAATAAGGCTTTTGTCATAGCGCCGGATTAGTTGGCCATAAATGCTCTCCGCATCCTCTTCTCGGCCCCAATCATCAACATCACCCGTAAAGCCATGTACCAGGATGACAGGGCGCTGCTCCTGGTCGGGATTTTCATTAGCCAGGGCATACGCCTCCAAGTTCTGAACATAAGTCGATGGGTCACACCCGGTCCTTTGAGCCAATACCGTGGAGCCGGTCAGAATGGTGGTTAGCCAGAGCAGCGTTATGCACAAAACGACTTGTTTATGGATATAATATTTCATCGCTGACAAGCCTCGATTTCAATGGTGCCAAAGAGCCACCAGCTACCATCTTCAATATAGTAGCGCAGCAGATAATTTTGCTCGGTTCTGTCGCGGATGAGCCGGATACAGCCATCGGCCCATTGGCCATTCCAGGGGTCTTCTTGCCTGATGACAGGCGACCTGATAATCTGAACGCTTTGGGTAGCCCCCCCCTCGGCTTCGGCAATTTGCATCCCTTGCCGAAATGCCTCCTCAGAAAACAACTCTTGAAATGAGGGGCCGATTTCATCACGCAATCCTTTGGCCTCATTATCTCGCATAGCGGTTATTACTCGAACCTGTACCGGCTCCGGTTGAGACCGATCAGCGGCCGGTACCGGCGTGACGGCAGGTGTGACCGGCCGGCGGTCGCGGCGATTTATAAGAAACAGTCCGACCACAATAACCACAATGATTAGAATGGCTATAAAAATCGGCGTATTATCGGGTTGTTGTTTCATCAGGTATTTCCTTAATCAATCCCCAGGTCTTTTATAAATCAATGCCGCATTACAGTTGGAAATTAAAGATTAACCCGTACCTATCTCTAATCCCTATAGTAACTATCCGGTCGGTCAGAAGACCCAACCTGCCAGGTACGCCCCGGCTGCCAGGGAAACCATTTTTGGCCTTCGTGGCTGCTACTTAAAACATAACTGCCAACTGCGGGTTGACCTTGTCCTGACTGGTTGTAAACATAAGTGACGCCATCGGCCGGTTCACCCGGATAACGATTAACCAGTAGACGGCCATCTTGCGTCCAGCGGGGCGCGCCAAGGCTAATGCCGGCAGCGCATTCATCCAAAAGACGATAGGTGTTATGCGTTGGCACGGCAATACCCGCCATCCTGCAAAGCATTGTTTTATAATCGGCTACAAAGGCAATTAATTGCCCATCCGGCGACCAAACTGCATCGCTTACCGGACGCATTGCGTCGCTTTCTTCCATTAAAACTTGATGATTACTGCCGTCAACATTAACGATGTAAAGCCTGACTCCTTCCATAACGGCAATTTTGCCGCCATCCGGTGAAAAGGACGCGCTGACCGGCGGATTGCTTAAATGTGACGCCAACCATTGATACCCCGTAGTATTTAACGCCAGTTGGCGATTTTGGTTGATGGTTGCAGTTGGCGTGTTGCGCGGGCTAACTGGCGTTGATGTGGCCGGCGACGACGTATTTAAAACCGGAATTGTTGGCAAGGGGGTGGCTGTCGGTGGGGGCGGCGGGGGGGGGGTAAAAGTTGGTTCAACCGTAGGAGTCTCGGTTGGCGTTACGCCAAAAGACGAATTATTCTTTGAATTTGGCTGTGTAGAAGATAAATTTCCTGGTTCCAAAACAAAAACAAGAAACAAAACAATCAAGATTCCGCCCCCAACCCACAACCACATCCCAGATGCCGGGCTATTGGTCAATCTATTTGGCCGGGGTGTATTCATACCGGCGCGATTGCTGCCGTGAACAGCTTGAGTGAATGCTTTAGCAAAATCCATAGCCGTTCTAAAACGGTGAGCCGGTTTTTTGTCCAGAGCGCGTTTCAATACCGGGCGTAACGCCGGAGGAATCAGCCTTAAGTTTGGCTGCTGTTGAATATGGGCCAGCATAACCGTTGCGGTATCCCCCGTAAAGGGTGGAGAACCAACCAACATTTCATACACCATCACGGCCAGAGAGTAGATATCGGAAGCCGGGCTGAGTTGTGAATTTTTAATTTGCTCCGGCGACATATAGGTTGGCGTTCCAATAGTGGCGCTGGTCATAGTTAAGGCTGTCCCCGGTTTAGGGCCAATAGGTTTGACAATGCCAAAGTCCGAGACGATGGCTCGACCATCTCGATCCAGAAGAATGTTGGCCGGTTTAACGTCCCGGTGTAATAAATTCTGACGATGGGCCGCTTCCAGCGCTCCGGCAATTTGCTACACCAATTTGGCCGTTTCAACCGGCGAGAGCCGGCCCTGTTGTCGCAGATATTCCGCCAGCGAAAGCCCCTTGATGTACTCCATTACGATGTAGGGCAGACCATTGGTATGGCCTACATCATGGATAGTTATGATATTGGGATGCCCCAGGTTGGCTGCTGCCCGAGCCTCACGCTCGAAACGTTTGAGCAAGATTGGGTTTTGGCGCATAGCCTGGGGTAAGACCTTGATAGCTACCCGGCGATTTAAAGTTACATCCCAACCCAGGTAAACCTCGGCCATGCCGCCTTTACCCAGCATTTTTTCTATTCTGTAGCGTCCCAAGTGTTGTCCGGTTAGGTTCATTTATCAATTAGCGCACAGACTTTTTAACTATTTCGCCTGCTGCAGCAGTAAACTCAAAAGATTTATTACCATCGGCATTCGTGATGTAAAAACCACCACCCGGCGAGTGTCCTTGCCAGGCATAACTACCAGGATCAATGGCAATGGTTGAGACGGTGTACTCCTGACCAAGTTGAGTAGCCGGCACTGCCAAAAAGTAGGGGCCAATATCAAGGTTCCAATCTGCATTGGTGTAATTGTAAAAGACAAACAAGGCTTTGCCAGGAGGCATTTCAAACTCAGAAGATACAGCAACCGGAGTCTGGGTAGGTATGGGAGCTACGGCGGGTGGTGGTGACTGCGTAGTGGATAAAGGGTCAAATTGACCCATACGCACGTCATCAATGTAGCCGGTTATGGGTTCTTTACTATCACTCCAAACACCAACACTCAGAGTAAATCTACCTTTCTTAAGGTCCCCGGCATCAACCGGAACGTGCGAGCCAACCATTTGACCATCAAAATAATAGGTAAAGGTCATTGCGTTTGGCTCTAGCTCAATTCTAAGTGTATGCCAATCGCCATACTTAACCTGTTTTCCATCTACGCTATAGCTATGCCCATCTTGCATAGGCCAGGCAGTGTCCCAGCAATTAGCCCAGGCCTGGTTGTTGGAGCCGTTGCTAATGTAACAATCGGAAAACCATCCCCCGCCCCCAGGCAAATTGGCATGAATATGTGATTGAACATTACCGGAAGCATTTTTATCAGCATTTACCAGCATTAATCTGGCTTCGAAAAAAGTCGGCTTGTTTGACGTCAGCTTAATTAAGCTGACATTATCATACTTTTTGGCGGCTAAATTTGTGCTGTCAAGCTTGTTCTCTTTACTGGCAATAAGCATTCCATCCTGCTGCTTAATTTGGTTTGGCGACTCACTCCAATACTTCCACTGGCTGCGATTAAAACTGCCATCGTTAGCCGGGTTGTTGAAATTGTCATATACCAATGGGTCGGCATCGATGGTGGCGATAGCGGTAGGTGTGGGCCGAGGCGTGTTAGTCGGTCTGGGGGTATTGGTGGGTTTACGGGTAGATGTAGGGCGGGGAGTACTGGTCGGTTTACGGGTAGGTGTAGGGCGGGGGGTGTTGGTCGGTTTGGGGGTATTGGTGGGGTCACGGGTAGATATAGGTGCAAGCGCAACCTCTTTTACATATGTTGCAGTTTTTTGGATGCCGTTCAAGATAGGCGTGATTGCGCCTTTTGGTGTTGTAACAGGTAGTTTTGGCACAATGGCCGCAACTGTGGGACTGTTTTGAGATTGCAATTCATCATAATTTCCACCACCCAACATTGCTGTTGCAAAAATCACTGCCAGAATCGCCACCGCAGCGATGGCAGCCCAGCCCCACAAGGGCAACTTCTGTAATTTTGAACCGGGACGAGAAGACGGGTCAGGTTGAGGCCGTTTTGGCGGAAATTTTTGTCCGGCCAGGGCTTGCCGAAAAGCGGTTACACTCCCCAAACGCTCTGTGGTTTTCATAACCATTGCTTGCAGCAAAGCTCTTTCTACCGCCGGAGAGATTTGCGGAACCACCTGGCGGGGCGGTATCAGTGGCTTGTCACCGGAAACCAGAATGGGCGCTTCGGGGGGGACCAGGCCGGTCAGCAAGGTGTATAGCGTAGCGCCTAAAGCGTAAATATCGCTGCGGACACTGGTCGACAACCCGTATTGTTCCGGCGGTGAATAACCGGGAGTTACCGCTCTCGCTCCGGTCATTGTGCCCTGACCGGCCAATTTGACGAGGCCAAAATCAACCAACACGGCCTTACCCTGCGGGGTAATTTTGATGTTGGCCGGCTTGACATCCCGATGAATGACGGGCGGATTCTGACGATGCATATACTCCAGAGCATCTAATACCTGGTCCAACCATCTCAGAGCGACCTGCTCATTGAGCAGGCCGGAGCGATGGATAATGGTTTCCAGGTCATCACCTTCAATATATTCCATCACCAGGTATTGGCGATCAGTGGCATCGTCAAAAAAGTGGTCAGATACTTTGGGCAGGTTGGGATGGGAGAGTCTGGCTAATAAGCGGGCCTCTTGCTCAAATTGGCGGCGCGACTCGATCTGACCGGTCTGGCCGGTTTGCAGATTTTCCTTGATTGCCACAAAAATACCCAAACGAGTATCCTCGGCCCGGTAGACGCGGCTCATACCGCAGGTGCCGATGACTTCCAGCAAACGATAACGTTCACCCAAAATCGTGTCACTCAATTGGGGGTCAACGCCGGTAGGAATGTTACGCATATCTCATTTCCTTAAAGATTTGCCGGTGATTTTGTATTGTCCAATAGTCTGGCCAATAAGATTTTGCATAGCACGTTATCCTGATTATGGTCCCCACGAGATTCGTTCTGTAGCCCAATCGTGAGACCCGGCTCCCCAGGGATTGGCTCGGGGAAAATCAATTAACTTGGTGGGCGTACCGCCGGTAGCCGGTACAACCCAGATGGCCCATTTTCCCTCTCGATCCGAGATAAAGGCGACCCAACGCCCATCGGGCGAGACGGTGGGCAAGCCATCAATAGAAGAAAGGTTTTTGGAGAGATTAGTTCGGTTGCCGTTTTTAAGGTTGAAGGAATAAACCTCCCAATTATCCTCCAGGTCGGGAGCAAAGAAATATACCATGTCACCATGGGTATCGGACGGGATGGCGCTGATAGAAGGCACCAATAATTTAGGTGGCTGCCCGCCGCCATTTCCAGGGGTAGCCCAAGAGGGTATCATCGCCAGCCCGTTTTTAGGCCCTGTGCCCATTCTTCTAAAGATAATGGCCGAACCATCATCAATCCAAACCGGCGATTCGGCGATGACTTCTTCGTTATTGGGGGCGCTGACGATACCAAACCTGGGAACATCTTTACACTCGTTGGATGTTTCGTATTGGGGACGGTTCAGGGTGCATTGAATGAACATAAATGAATTTCCGGTACGACCTGAAACCAGTTGAGCATTGCCATAAATTAATCGCTCGCCTGCGGGCGCCCAGAAGGGGCGCTCATCAAAAGGAGAATCGCTAATCATGCCCACCTGATCAAAGTAGGGGCTGATGAGAATGAGATTGTTCAAACCGTCAGGACGATCTTCACCATTCGCCAGTAGACCCTGATCTCTGTCTTTCTTGAAGAAATTGGGTTGTCTGGCTCCTCTTAAAGCCATAAAAGGTTCACCGTCAGGCAGTTCTATCACCCAGATGTCGTAATGGCCGGCCCCATCATCAACCGGAAAAGCAATCCGGCCGGTAAGTTTGGCGATAGGAACGGTACTCGACGATGTGCCTGGGGTCGCCCCGCTGCCGGTAGCGAGTTCGGTTGGGCTAATCACGCCACTCTGCAGGTCATCAATATAAATGGTGCCGCGGCCGTTATAGTTGTCCGGCACATCATCCAATACCAGCGCATTAAAGCTGATCGGGTAATCGATTTTACCGTTGGTGCGCTCACTAATTGCAGTGTTAGGCCACCCCAGCGTGAGGTCGAGCCAGGCGGTCATTGTTTGCCAGCCGGTATGGCTGACCTGTCCAAAAGTAGCCTGCCAGATTTCACCTTGAGTATCTTTTACCCACACATTTAGATAATGTCCAGACCCATTGCCATACACCCAAGCCGATATAGCATTAGGCTGCCCGGACAGGGGATGAGATTTTTGAAAAACAACAAAATCGTTATTTTGGGTGGGAAAGTTGTAAGTTAACTGTCCGGCATAACGCCCGTTGTGTTTATACGTGGTGGAACATTTAAACTCGCCATAGGGTTGGTCGCCTCGCTGCCAAGAGCATTGATCTTCAAAATTTTCAAAAACATTGCCTGGAGACGGAGACTGAATAGCCGGTATCAGCGATTGAGGGGCAACAGAAACCATAATGGTGGGGGGAGGCGAAGGCGTAAAAGTAGCAGTAGGTGAGGGTGTATCGGTAGGGGTTGGTGTAGCAGTAAAGCGGGCAATTGCTTCAGCGGTGGCTGCTTCAGCCGTAGCAGCTTGAACCGTAGCTGCCTCAACGGTAGCAGCCTGCGCTGTGGCCAGAATCCCTTCCACCAGGTTGGCAGCCTGTATTACTTGGACAGTTTCCCTGGCGGCCATAGCCTCTTGAGTAACCACCTGCGCCGTTGCCATCGCCACGGCTTGAGCGGTTGTGGCGGCATAGATAGCTATTGCTGTTTCTGTGGCATCCCCCTTTTCTTCTACCGCTTGAGAAGGGCCACTACTGTATAGTAAGGGTAGTAACAAAATTAACCCGACCACAAGAACGGCTGCCAGACCACCCCAGACCCAGGCCGGCAGATTATTTTTGTTATGTGGGGGATGGTGTATTTTGGGTATGGGCGTGTTCATCCGGGGTGGAGGCGTAGCCGATATACCGGGCAAGGGGGTAGCAGGGGTAGGATAATTTATAACCTGACCTAGAGAGGCGTTTTCCAGGGCTTGCGTAAATTCACTCACGGTTTTAAAACGATGGTCCGATTCTTTAGCCAGGGCACGCTGTAGCGCTGATTGATAAGGTAAAGGTAACACGGACAGGTCAATAGGTTCATGCACATGTTTATACAACGTGGAGTGGGAGTTGCTGGTGGCAAAAGGGGGACGACCGGTCAACCCCTCATAAACAACTACGCCCAGAGCATACTGGTCTGTTTGTGGCACAATGGGTTGGCTCCTGGCTTGTTCCGGGGCCATATAAGCCGGTGTGCCAACTATCATACCAGTTCGGGTCAGCCCGGAACCTTCTTCGGCGGCTTTGGCAATCCCAAAATCAACCAGCAGGGCGCGATCATTTTTGGTTATCATGATATTGGCCGGTTTAACATCTCGATGGATAATATTGCAACGATGGGCATAGTCCAAAGCTTCTCCAATCTGTTTAACGATTTTTATCAGCCGGGCCGGAGGGATAGCGCCCTGGGTGGCCAATATCTCTG
>JAJRVO010000407.1 GCA_024277275.1 Chloroflexota bacterium | reverse complement strand
GGTCACCCCGACACCCTCAAGCGGATGCGTCGCCCGCACAATGTTGACAAGTTGCTGCGCTGGATTGAGTATTATCGACAAGCAATGCCGGAGGCAGTTTTGCGCACCACTTTTATCGTCGGCTATCCGGGCGAAACGGAAACCGAATTTGGGGGCTTGCTCGATTTTATGAAGGCGGTGAAGTTTGACCGGGTGGGAGCATTTAATTTTTCGCCGGAGCCGGGCACGCCTTCCTTTGACCTGCCCAATCAGGTTGACGACGAAACCAAACAAGACCGCTGGGAACGCTTGATGGCCTTTCAACAACCCATTTCTCTGCAACGCAACCAGCAAGTTGTCGGCAAACGCCTGGATGTGCTGGTCGATGGCGCTGGCGACGGGGTCAGCATCACCCGCAGCTACCGCGACGCGCCAGAGATTGACGGGTATGTGATTGTCGAAAAAGAGTTGCCGGTTGGCCGGATGGTCCCGGCGCTAATCACCGGGGCAATGGAGTACGATTTAGTGGCCGTACCCGCCGATGAGCCGCTTTTGACGGTGTAATCGTTTGGGGGTGTTTAATCTCAGCAGGTCGGGTTGAGGCACAAAACCTAACAATTCTTACAATTAAAGACCTCAAAGGTTTTGGCAAACTTGTTTGCGCAACCTTTGAGGCCTGGAGTTGCCACCATAAGAAAATACCGGCGCTTGCCGGTGTTTTTTTATGGGACAAATTAACTACTCCCAAAAGTATAGATGTCCCATTGTTTGTGGCGCAGAGTCAAGATAAGATAAGATAAAAGAAAACAATGAACATTGACTTTTACCATAAATCACTCCAAAACGTGAGGACAACTTGTAATGCAACCCATCTTCAAAAAAACCTTAAATTTAGCCCTCGGTGTGTTTCTTGGCCTGACAGTTTTCTTTAGCTTGTTACCTCTTAGCACATGGGCAGCCACCCTGTTAAATGGAGGGTTTAACAACCCCTTTAACGACATTCCGGGGCGTGTGTGGCAAGGTCAAAATGAAAAAATTGCCGGCGGCTGGAACTATTTTTACATCGATGCCAACACTTATCCCGGCAGCGGGAACGCATCAAAGCTGCGCTGGATGAGTTCGGCCCAGTTTGCCGCTGCGTTTAACGGGCTTGACTATTACCAAGAAGGCGACCAGGCCCAAAATATGTGGTCATCCTATGAGTTTGATGGAGGTGTTTACCAACAAGTAAGCGCAACCCCCGGTGAGGGTTACATCTTTGATATTGATATGGTCACCTACTGGCGCGGGCCGGGCTACCCCGATAGCGATGGCAAGATGGTCAAGCAAGTGGGCATTGACCCCTACGGCGGCATCGACCCTACCAGCGCCAACGTCATTTGGAGCAACACCAACTCCAATGATAAAGCCTGGATTAACATGGCCGTAGCCGCCGCTGCCGAGGCCACCACCATCACCGTATTTGCTAAAGTGCAAGCCCCGGAAAACAATTCCTTTAACCACACCGATCTGGATATGGTTTACTTTGAAGACGCTCGCATCAATACAATTGGCCCGCCTCCCACCACCAACCTAAACGCTGTCGCCAACGGTTTATCGGTTAATCTAAACTGGTCGGGCAGCCCGGCTTCAAGTTGGTCAATTAAAGGTTATGAGGTTGAATACAAAGACCAGGCCGAGAGCAATTGGACAACGCTCCAATCTAAAAGCGGAACCAGCACCAGCGGCAACTTTATCGGTCAGGCGACGCATAGTTACACCATCAGGGCGCGAACCTGGCAAACTGACGGCAGTATTGACCTGCCCGGCCTTTGGGTTGAAAAAAGCGTAACTATAAACGAAGTGGTTGCAGGGCAAGTTATTAACCACGCCGGGCTTGGTTTGAGCGGCGTTACAGTCTCGGTAAGCGGCTGGGCCACCTCAACCGTGAGCGCAAATGGAGGGTTTTATGGGTTGGCAAGCGGTCCCGGTTCTTTTGACGTTGTGGCTAATGATTTTAATGGTTTTGTCGCCCCACCAACCACCACCGTAGCGGTCCCTACCAACGGAGTTGGCGTGCTAACCATTACCCTCCGCCCCACAGGTATTGACCAGGGCATCAGCAATAACGATTTTGAACCCGATTTGTCCGGCTGGAACCGAAATGATAACACAGCAGCCACGGCCTCAACTAACAGCAGCCACACCGGGCAGCGCAGTTTGTGGATATCAAAGACAGTCAATATTTCGCAAACCGGCGCTGTAACCGGGATGCGTAACCCCTTGCTCTCATTCTGGTATAACAGCGACACCGATTTCACGGTGCAATTTTTGGGGGCGGGGTTAGGCTCCGGTTCAATTCAGCAGCAGGCAGTAAGCCCTGTACAAACCCAAACCCTCAACTCGGTTAGCGGCTGGACTCACGTAATGGTAGAATTGAACGCAAGTAAAGTTTACACCGGAGATATAGGCGTTAACTTTAGCTATGCCGGCGCATCGGGGGCCAATATCTTTATTGACGAAGTTAGCATAGCAACCGGCCCCTATAAAATATACTTACCGGTCGCGTTTAAAAATTAGCGACAGGCCAAACCTGCAAGATTAAAATGTAACGATTTGGCACTATGGCGGTCATTATAGTATTACCTCGCAACATTTGCGTTATCCGCGAGAATCATTTGTTCATTGTTAATTGCTCATTGTTAATTTGCGGCTTGCCGCGCTATGCATTACGGGCATAGAAGTGTCAATCTAACTTAAACCATGCCCTATTTATCAAGCCCAAAATTAAAACGTGATAGCATATGATACATCACAATGCCAACACTGGTCGCCAGATTAAGGCTGCGAGCCTGGGGATTTTTCATGGGGATGGTGGCGCAAGAGTCTGGGTTTGCTTTAAGCAGCCATTCCGGCAGGCCGGCGGTCTCTTTGCCAAAGAGAAATGAGTCGCCGGGCTGCGGGTTAATCTGGGTATAGGGACGTTTGACTTTGGTGGTTAAGAGATAAGTGTGCGCCATATCCAGGTGCGCAAAATAAGCATCGATATCAGGTTCGTGTTTAATCTGCACAAACTCCCAGTAGTCCAACCCGGCCCGTTTTAGGTGCCGGTCGCTCAACAAAAAGCCCGGCTCCCCAACCATGACAAGCTGCATCGCGGTTGCTGCACAGAGACGCGCTATATTGCCTGTATTTTGAGGAATTTGAGGTTCGACAAGGACAACGTTAAACATAGTCTGTAAATTGAGTTATATTCTGCTAACATCGTGCGAGTGGCTTTCTCTGATGCCCGCCGGAGTAATCTCCATAAACTCGGCGTTGTCTTGAAGCTCTTTGATGGTGAGAGCGCCGCCATAACTGAGACCAGACCACAGACCGCCGATTAGCTGGTAGAGCAACTCATCCACGTTGCCCCGGTAAGGCACAACAGCCTCTACGCCTTCCGGCACAACTTTGTTCCAATCTTCCTGGCTTTCGGCGCTTTCATCATCTTCTTCTTCAACCGCCTTGCGGCCCATTGCCGCGCCCAGCGAGGCCATACCGCGTACCACCTTAAATTTTTGCCCGTTACGAATAACGGTAGACCCCGGCGATTCTTCGCAACCGGCAAAAAGACTGCCAATCATAACGCTGGTTGCTCCGGCGGCCAGGGCCTTCACCAAGTCGCCAGAGGTTCTAATGCCGCCATCGGCAATAACCGGGATGTCGCGTCCGGATTCAGTCACGCCTTCAACGCCGTCCATAATAGCCGTGAGTTGGGGCACGCCAAATCCGGTCACAATCCGGGTGGTGCAAATAGAGCCGGGTCCAACGCCCACTTTAATGGCATCGGCTCCGGCTTCTGCCAAATCACGCGCTCCCTCTTTAGAAGCCACATTGCCGGCCACAATTTGAGCATCGGGAAAATTGCGTCGCAATGTTTTAAGCATATCCACGCAATGGTCGGCGTGACCATGAGCAATATCAAGAACCAGCAAATCGGCTCCGGCAGCCAGTAGAACCTCGGCGCGGGCCACATCGTTAGGCTTAACGCCGATAGCCGCCCCCACGCGCAGACGGCCTTTGTCGTCTTTGGTAGCGTCGGGGTGTCGATTATGTTTGACAATATCTTGCGCTGTAATCAACCCCACCAATTGGTCATTGTCATCAATTACCGGCAATTTTTCCAGGCGGTGTTCATGAAGCAATGCGCGAGCCTCTTCGGGAGATATATCAGCCCTGGCGCTAATAATCTGGTCTGGGGGCGTCATGACTAAACTAACTAAAGCGCTGTCATCAGAAGCCAAAATAATATCGCGCTGTGTTACCAAACCAACCAGTTCACTTTTACCGTTGGTTACAACCAATCCCCCCACTTCATGTTGACTCATCAGTTGACGCGCTTCGCCAATTGATGCCTCACTGGAAATAGAGTAGGGTCGCTCTACCATAAAACCCTCGGCCCGCTTAACCCGTTTTACCTGTTTCACCTGACCTTCTATGCTCATGAAGCGATGAATAATGCCAACCCCTCCAGCTCTGGCCATAGCAATGGACATAGCAGCTTCTGTAACCGTATCCATATTGGCGCTAACAATAGGGATACGCAGCGGGATAGTGGGAGTGAGCCAGGTTGAGGTATCCACATCTTGCCGCGAAGCAATAGGGGATCGCTTGGGTACTAACAACACATCATCAAATGTTAAACCTTTAGTTGGTCTAATTTTCATTGTATTTCTCTTTCTTTGTTTCAAAATATTTCAAATTTGCGGGGTTTATTTTACCCTACCTCAACCTTTCGGGCAATCAAGAAAAAAAAAAGCCGGGCAATAACTCACTTCATAGCCTTCTGCGTTGGCTCATTACCTTGCTCTATGATACAATACGGGAGTAAGATAAATTTACCCTTGACGGTCTAATTGTCATACACTAAAATTGATTAGAAAGAGAAAAAACTATGTCACTTAAGCGTGAAATTATCTCAACCCCCCATGCTCCAGCCGCGGTAGGTCCCTACTCTCAAGCGGTGCGTGTGGGTAATTTTATTTTTACAGCCGGGCAAATTGCCCTGATACCGGAAACCGGCAAACTGGTTGAAGGAGGCATTGAGGCTCAAACTGATCAGGTTATGAAAAATCTGACTAATGTTCTGGATGCAGCAGGGAGCAATTTGGGCAATGTTGTTAAAACCACTATTTTTGTCACTGATATGGCAGATTTTGCAAAGGTTAATGAAGTTTACGGCGGTTTTTTTACCGGCGACCCACCGGCCAGAAGCACTGTGCAGGTAGCAGGTTTGCCGTTAGGCGCCAATGTGGAAATTGAAGCAATAGCAATTGTATAGGATTTCAACCTATACGTAATGCTGTTTGATTTTTGTTTAGAAATTAAGTATAATGTTTTTCAACTCCAAGCTATGGATAACAATAATTTTAGAAACCATAGACTTAAGGAGAATACCCCACCTCTGGAGAAAGTAATTTGGCCAGCGTAGAAGATGATCAGCTTATGTCAATGGCTGAACTTTTAGCCCAACAAGAAGACACTCTTGATAAAATTAAGCCTGGAAGAATTGTTAAAGGCGTCGTTGCCAGCAAGCGACCAGGTGAAATATTTGTAGATATCGGCGCAAAGTATGAAGGTCTTGTAGAACCAAGAGACCTGGATAATCTAACCCCGGAAGAAGTTGCCGCAATAAAAGTTGGGGATACAATCCCTGTTTATATTTTAAAGACGCAAAGCGATGAAGATGAGCAACAAATTTTGCTCTCTCTCAGTCAAGCTAGAGCAGAGAAAGACTGGGATGAAGCTGAACGTCTCTTTAAAGCGGAAGAAATTCTTGAAAGCACTGTAATAGGCAATAACAAAGGCGGACTAATTGTCAGCTTTGGGCATGTTAGAGGCTTTGTGCCAGGTTCCCAGTTAATTAGCGTCCAATACGGCAGCGCCAACAAAGCCGACCGTTGGGACCAGTTAACCGGCGATACACTCAAACTTAAAATTATAGAAGTTGACCGCGAACGAAATCGCCTGATCCTCTCAGAGCGAGCCGCCGCAGAAGAACTCCGCAAAGAACAAGCAAAAGAAAAAGCCAAGCTGCTGGAAAAGCTATCGGAAGGCGATGTTTGCCAGGGCCGAGTAACCAGTCTGGCAGATTTTGGAGCCTTTGTTGACATTGGCGGCATAGATGGGCTTATTCACCTTTCAGAATTAGCCTGGACTCATGTCTCGCACCCCAATGAGGTTCTGAAAGTTGGCGATGCTGTTGACGTTTATATCTTTAACATTGAACACAAGCAACAACGCGTTGCCTTAAGTTTAAAGCGTTTACAACCAGAACCCTGGAGCCAGGTTTTTGATTACTATCAGATTAATCAAATTGTAGACGCCGTTATTACCAAACTAACCAATTTTGGCGCATTTGCTCGTATTGACAATAGAATAGAAGGCCTTATCCACATTTCTGAAATCTCAGACAAGAATATAACCCACCCCCGCGAGATTCTGTCTGAAGATCAAGAGGTTAAAGTGCGTATTATTCACATTGACCCTGAGCGACGGCGGATGGGTTTAAGCTTAAAGCAAGTAGAAGACCAGGAAAATTGGGAGGATTATCAGACAGATACACCCGAAGATGATGCGCCTGATGCTGATGCTGATGCCGATACCGATACTGACACTGATACCGAAAGTGACGAGAGCGCAGAAGAATAAGTTTTTGTTTTAGGATTATAGCTGGCTTATCTCGTTCCCAAACTAGAGTTTGGGAACGAGATAAATAAGGAATTATAAATGAGCGATAAATTCGATCGATTTACCAAGCGTGCTCGCAGGGTATTAACGCTTGCCCAAGAGGAGGCGCAGCGTCTTAATCATAATTATATAGGCACTGAACATCTTTTGCTTGGGCTGGTTAGAGAAGAAAATGGCGTAGCGGTTAGAGTATTGCGCGATCTGGGCGTAGACCCAAAACAGATACGTGAACGGGTAGAGCGCACTGTAGGCCGTGGTCAAAGAGCTATGTACGGCAAATTAAGCCTGACCCCCAGAACCAAACGCGTCATTGAATTGGCCGTTGATGAAGCCCGCCGTTTGGGGCATCACTACATTGGCACAGAGCACCTGTTGCTGGGCCTGGTTAGAGCGGGCGAAGGCGTTGCTGTGGATGTTTTGAGAGGTCTGGGCGTTGGTTTAGATAAAGTTCGCTCCCAAACCGCCCGGGTGATGATGGAAAGTTCTTCGCAACCGGCCGGTACGTCAAGCCGGGAATCATCCGGCAAGGGCACGCCTCTTGTTGACCAATTGGGCACGGACCTGACCGCTCAAGCCGAACAGGGCAAACTGGACCCGGTTGTGGGCCGCCAAATAGAAATAGAACGGGTAATCCAAATTCTCTCGCGGCGTACAAAAAACAACCCCGCCCTCATTGGCGAACCCGGAGTCGGCAAAACGGCCATTGTAGAAGGTTTGGCCCAACGCATTGTCAACAGAGAGGCCCCGGATACGCTCTTGGGCAAACGAGTGGTTATGCTGGATGTTGGTTCTCTGGTAGCCGGAACAATGTACCGCGGTCAGTTTGAAGAGCGTTTAAAACGAGTGATCGACGAGATCAAAGAGTCACAATCTATCCTGTTTATTGACGAGTTGCATATGCTGGTTGGGGCAGGCTCCGCCGGAAGTTCGGTTGACGCGGCCAACATTCTTAAACCCGCTCTGGCTCGCGGCGAACTACAGTGCATTGGCGCAACCACCCTTGATGAATACCGCAAAAATATCGAAGGCGATGCCGCGCTGGAGCGTCGTTTCCAATCGGTCACGGTAGAGGAACCCACAATAGAAGAAACTATTGAAATCCTCAGAGGCATTCGTAGCCGCTACGAGGCTCACCACAATTTAGAAATTACCGATGACGCGCTTATAGCTGCCGCTAATTTGGCCGCCCGTTATGTCACCGACCGATTTATGCCGGATAAAGCCATAGACTTGATTGACGAAGCCGGCGCCAGGGTGCGTCTTTACAAAATACCCTTTGCTGCCGAACAAGAAAAAGTGGCCGGGGTCAAAGAGCCTGAAGTAGAAAGCAAAGAATCCATCTATTCAAAGAGACTGGAAGCAGTTACGCAATCGCCAGAGCGATCCCAAGAAATTCACGACGCTCTGGAAGACATTGACCTGGACTTTGGCGATAAACCAAAAACACCCGATGTAACCGAGGAAGACATTGCCGAAGTTGTCTCGATGTGGACGGGTATCCCCGTGCGCCGCCTGGCAACTGAAGAAAAAGAACGCTTGCTGCAAATGGAAGCAGCGCTTCACCAACGAATTGTAGGGCAAGATGAAGCCATCGAAGCCATCTCTAAAGCGGTGCGACGCGCTCGCGCCGGTCTTAAAGACCCCAAACGCCCCATTGGCACCTTTATATTCCTGGGACCTACAGGCGTTGGCAAAACCGAACTGGCTAAAACCCTGGCCGAATTTATGTTTGGCAGCGAAGATGCCCTGGTAAAGCTGGATATGAGCGAGTTTATGGAGCGACACAACGTTGCCCGGCTGGTGGGTTCCCCGCCCGGATACGTGGGTTTTGAAGAGGGAGGACAACTGACCGAAGCCGTCCGGCGTCGCCCTTACAGCGTTATTCTCTTTGATGAAATTGAAAAAGCCCACCCAGAGGCATTTAACACGTTACTGCAAATTATGGAAGACGGTCAGCTAAGCGATGCCAAAGGCAAGCGGGTCGATTTCCGCAACACCATTCTTATTCTTACATCTAATGTGGGAGCAAACCTGATTAAGCGCGAAACCGGCCTGGGTTTTGCCGTATCAAAAGATGAAGAAGCAACCGAAGAAAGCAATTACCAAAAAATGCGAAAGAAGGTAATGGAAGAGCTGGAACGCACCTTCCGGCCAGAATTTCGCAATCGGCTGGATGGCACCATCATCTTCCGCGCCCTAACCCGGCAAGAAATTGGCGAGATTGTAGAGTTGTTGATGGTTCAGGTTGAAGAGCTTTTAAAAGAACACGAAATTTCTCTGGTTATTACCGGCGCCGCAAAAATGATTATAGCAGAAGAAGGGTATGACCCTGATTTTGGGGCGCGGCCACTGCGCCGGGTAATTCAACGCAGAATTGAAGACGAGCTTTCAGAAGGAATTTTGGCCGGTAAGTTTTCACTTGGCGACACAGTACAGGCCGATGTAGAAGATGACAAGATTGTGTTTAAAGTGATTGAGTCGACCCAGGAAACCGTACCGCCAATGCCGGAATTGGTCTAATCAATAAATAGTTAAACCATAACAAAAAAGGCCGAGGATAGTTATCCTCGGCCTTTTTGATTTTTAGAGATTATTCTAATTAGCTTGTTTTCCAAGCTGTATTTCAATGATTTCTAAAAGATGGCTGGAGCTAAAAGGCTTGGTTAAACAGGCGTCAGCCCCCAATTTTATAGCTTTAGTTGTCTCTTCTTCTTGCCCCATCGCAGTAATAATAACAACGGGAACATCTTTGGTTTCGGGGTCTTCCTTAACCGCTACTAAAAATTCAAAGCCGTCCATCAACGGCATAGAAATATCGCACGTTACTATGTCTGGTTTTTGCTCTTTTAATATCTGTAATCCCTGCAACCCATTGCCGGCCTCTAACGTGATAAAGTTTGCGTGTTCTAACATTCTGGATATCAGGTGGCGAATATGTACGGCGTCGTCAATAATAAGGATTTTTGTGGGCACAATAACTTTACAGTTTGGCTAACTCAAGCTCTGCCTGGCTTCTTCAAATGTGGGCTGAATGGTAAAAACTCGATCCAGCATCGTTAAGCGAAAGACGATTTGGGCCTGAGATTGAGCGCCGCTCAAAGCAATGTTTCCTCCTTTTTCGCGGGCCACCCGCAGACCAGACACAAGAGCGGCTAAACCAGAACTGTCAATAAAGGGTACTTGTTCCAGATCGACAATAATTTTGAGGCGCCCCTTTTCTAACAACTTTTGCAATTCCGCTCTTACGTGAGGACTGGTTCTGGCATCCAGCCGGCCATTAAGACGCACCAGGGTAATATCCGTTTCAAGCGACTGCTGAGAAATATCCATTGGCGCGCCTATTTAACTGCCGTCAAGGCTGTTACGGGCATCTTCTACACTGTCGTGAATTTCAAACACTCTATCAAACATGGTTAATTCAAACAATAAGCGAGCCTGCGATTGAGGAGCGGCCAACTTTAAGTTGGTGGCCTCGCCGCCTAATGTTTTTAACCCGGAAACCAAAGCGGCCAAACCGGAACTGTCAATAAAGGGGACTTCATTCAGGTCTACAATTACCTGGGTAACGCCCTGTTCGGCCAGGTTTCTAAAAGTTTGTTTAGCTTCTTCTGCAGAGCGAGCGTTTAACGCCCCGTTTAACTCAACGATGCTAACATTTGATGATACAGATTTGCAAGAAATTTCCATAGATTTTTTCTCCATTACATCTGTAGTAGTATCGTAGGTGGCTGTTGCTATGCTTCAATTCAGCTAGTTCCTACATTTGACTCTATTGTAATCTGGAAAGTGGCTAGACGCAATTTAGGTACGACAAGATGGGGTTAAGAAGGCGGCAAGAATTTTATGAGGTGCCAATGGTTACCTTCTCCCGGTTGGCTATTGTACGATACCACATCCATAATTTGGCGGACAATGTGCAGGCCATAGCCCCCTTCTGTTAAATTATTTGGGTCGGATTTAGGTTTGGGCACACTGTTTGGATCAAAGCCAATCCCGTGATCGTAAAAGTCTAATTGTATGCCGTTATTAAGCAAAGTTACCTGCCCTCTTATTTCTCCGTTGCTGCCGGCATAAGCGTGTTTCATAATATTGGTGCAAATCTCTGAAATTGCTAATTCTATTAGATAGATAAAATCATCGCCACGAGAGCCGGCGGGCAGTACGGGTAATTCTCGGCAGATAGCGCAAATATGCTGAGAAATATCGCTGAGATACTCTGTATCGGCGGGGTACAAAAAATCTGCGGCTTTTATAATTGTGGAGATATCTTGAGGTTCAATAGCCTCCGCATGAGGCAAAATTTTAACAATTAGCAGAGTGGCATCGTCTCTGCCGGAAGAATGTCGCCAAAAATTAACCACCTCAGATTGGATATATTGCTGAAGGGCCTCGGGGGAGTCGTTGGCTCTTGATTTTACAATATAGGTTAAACGATTAAGGCCAAACAGGTCGTTATTGGGAGAATGGGCCTCGGTAATGCCGTCGGTATAGAAAACAAGGGTATCGCCGGGATGCAGGTCAACCGTCTCAGAAGCGCCTTCCTGGTAGCCAAATATACCAACCGGCGGCGAGGTGGCCTTTAATTGCTCAATTTCCTGGGTTTCTGCCCGCCAAAGCAGGGTAGGCGTATGGCCGGCGCTGGCATAAGTAAGTTTGCCGTCGAAGGTGTCTATGGTTGCCACAAAAACCGTTACAAAAGAGTCGGCCCGGCTTAAATCTTGATGAAGGACGCTGTTGGCTTGTTGAATAATCTTGTGAGGCGGTTCGCCGCGTGTGGCTTCTACGCGGAGCATGGTTCGGGTAACAGAAGTGAGCATTGCCGCCGGAATGCCTTTGCCGGACACATCGCCAATAACCAGGGTCAAGTGTCTATCGTCAGTGGTGATAAAGTCGTAAAAATCGCCGCCTACTTCTGAGGCAGGCATTGATGATACTGCCATAGATATCCCGCCCACCTGGGGTAGTTTAGTAGGCCGGAAACTTTCCTGGATTTCCGCCGCAATCTCTAGCTCGCGGCTTAGGCGTTCTTCAACAATTAGTTTTTGGTGGGTCAGAAAGTTTTTTATTATGGTGGCTGCTTGCTGGGCCAGGGCGGCCAATAACTTTGCATCGCCGGCGGTAAAGTTTTTATTTGCTTTGTTGACCAGGCCAATGGCCGCCAAAGCATCTTCCTCAATGATGGTCAGTGGGGTGGCTAATAAATTTTCGATATAGTCAGGAGCCTGGGGCCAAATGTGTCGACATGTGGCCGCATCATTACAAACCACAACCCGGTTAGCCTCAACCAGACTATTAAGCAGGGTTTCATTGTAGAGCGTTTTATCTATGTCTTCCTGGTTGCAAGTCACTCCCGACAACGAATTGGGGCGTTGCAGCAATATAAACCCATCTTCGGTGTCGACAACTTTTTGAAGCTCCCGAAGAATAGATTTTAAAGCCGCCATTAAATCTGAGGTCAACGCCAGGTTTTGCGTTACCCGATAAATCAATTCCAGTTGATCCCAGGCTCCAATCAACTCATCGGTCATATTTTGCAGGGCGTCGGCGTCAGTCAGGCGAGCAACAAAGGTTTCTGCGCCCCATTCCAAAAGAGAGGCGTCGCGCTCTTGGGCGCCCAGGGCCAACAGATAACCCAAAGTCTGGTTATCCTGGGCAAGCGGCGCAGCCAATATGTTTTGCTGTGAGTATGTCAGGAAAGTTAGCTTGTGGGGAGAAACTTGTTTTAATATCTCCGGGCCGCCTACAGAGGGCATACCGTTAGAGCTTGTTACAACTTCGCCCTCTGTGGAGAGGAGTAAAAGCTCGCTGCCGGTCACTTCTTGCCAGTGTTTAGCAAGATTGTTAAATAGATTAAATTGCTGGGGTGTGGTTAAACTGAACATTAATCCCAATATTTTAGTTTTGCAGAATGTCGTTTAATTATACCATATTTTTGGACGGTGTGAAGGGGTTAAATTTTGAGACTTGGCAATTATAATGTATTTAATCACATCTATATCTATGTGGCCCGTATGGCAATTCGTAATATCGGTCAAATAGCTAAAACTAAAGAGTTTTGCAGGTTGTGTCCAATAGCATCTGTGCTATAATATAGTTCGCTTTTTTGGCAAAAATATCTCAAGTTGCCGCCTACAAACTCAGTCCGGCGAGTTAGAAGGCAAGGAGTAGGGAGAAAAACCCTTACTTCTTACTCCGGCGAATGCATTACATTCGCACTTCTTACTTCCGGCGTGTCTGGCAATCAATAGCCTGATTCTTTTAGCCATTAATCAGCAATTCCCGTTTTGGAAACTGTGTCGCCGATAACCATTCAGTCGGGCTGATTTTTGTCAATGTAAGAGCAGAATTGGCAGAATTAACGAATCAAAAATCTATCATTCTGAAAATTCTGCTCTGAAATGCCCACAATT
>JAJRVO010000406.1 GCA_024277275.1 Chloroflexota bacterium | reverse complement strand
TAGGCTTGGGCGTGCAAAACTGCGGCGGGTTCTCCGGTAAAAGGCGGCTCATTATTGAGCATCTGGTAGCAAAGAATGCCCAGCGAGTAAAGATCAGACTGGCGACTTGGCCCCTGGCCGTGTACTCGCTCCGGGGCCAAAATTTCTGGCGAACCGACCGCGTAGCCCTGCTTGGCCAGGCTGGTTCCAACCGTTGCCTGCGTGTGCCCAAAGTCGGCAATAGTAACGCGGTCATCCTGCCCCAGATAAACCCGGTTAGCCGACAAGTCGCCATGCATAATAGATTTTTGGTGGGCATAATCCAGCGCGGCGGCAATTTGTCGGGCAATGACCAGCATCCGTTGGGGCGAAAACGGCCCTTCTTCATCCAGGACCGTAGCCAATGTACGGGCCTCAATTAGCTCTCTGACAACAAAAAGCGCATCCTCTTCCCGGCTAACCTCGTACGTGCGAACAATATTGGGATGCTCCAATCTTGTAGCCTGCCGGGCGATATCCTGAAAACGCCGTACAAAAAACTCGTCAAAGGTAAACTGGGGGGCAACTACTTTTATCGCTACCAGGGCGTTATCTAATTTTCGACGCCCCTGGTAAACGATGGTCAAATCACCCCGACCAATCTCCTTTTCAAGAATATAGTTTTCAAATTCGGTTCCTACAGTAACCGTCATTTATCAGTAACCAGTGATTTAGTAGTCAGTAGTCGGTAATCAGTAGTCGGTAATCAGTAGCCGGTAATCAGTAGCCGGTAATCAGTAGTCGGTAATCAGTAGTCGGTAATCAGTAGTCGGTAATCAGTAGTCGGTAATCAGTAGTCGGTAATCAGTAGTCGGTAATCAGTCATTAGCAATTGGCCTTTACTGATAACTAATAACTAATAACTAATTACTAATAACTAATTACTAATAACTAATTACTGCCCGCCGCTGGAACATCTGCCAGAGAGGTGGCCTGTCGCACAGCATTAACAATGGCTTGCGCCGTAGCTTCAGCGGCGTATGCGCCCGCAAGATTTACATCAACAGGTTGCTCTTGTCCGGTAGCCAGGGCAAAAATGGTGTCGCCGTCGAACATGGTATGAGCCGGTCGAATGGCCCGGGCCAGCCCATTATGAGCCATTTGGGCCATTTTATTGGCTGCCTCTTTTGACAGGGTAGCGTTGGTAGCCACCACGCCGATGACAGTGTTCCCAGGGCCGGTGAAGCCCCCCGCCATCTCTTTGAGAAGTTGCATGGTATCTGCAAAACCATCTTTTGGCAACTTTCGCGCCCCGGCCAATATTCGCCCCGTTTCCGGGTCAACCACATCGCCAAAGCAGTTAACCACAATCAACGCGCCAACCAGCGCTCCGTTGCCTATATCGATAACGGCTGTGCCTATACCGCCCTTCATGTGGGCGGTTGGGCCAAGAATGTTGCCGACCGTTGCCCCCGTGCCGGCGCCGACTGTGCCCGCTTCTGGTTCTGCCATACCCCTGACTGCCGCTTGACAGGCCGCATAGCCCATCGCTGCATCGGGGCGAACATCGGCCCGGCCAATACCTAAATCAAATATAACTGCGCCCGGCACAATGGGTACGCAAGCTATGCCTACGTCGTAGCCAAAGTTACGCTCTTCTAACCAGCGCACTACCCCATCGGCGGCGGCCAGACCAAAGGCGCTGCCTCCGGTCAGCAGAATGGCGTGGACTTGTTCGACTCGGTGCATTGGGCGCAGCAGGTCGGTCTCGCGGGTTCCGGGCGCGCCGCCTCGCTGGTCAATGCCGCCAACGGCTCCATCTGTCGTTAAGATGACGGTGCAACCAGTCGCCGCCTCCAAATCCTGGGCATGGCCGACCTGTATGCCGGGAATGTCGTTGAATGAAAGCATAGTCATTCTCCATTATACGCTGGTTTGTATGGGACCCTTCACTTTTTAGAACAAAGTAGGGGCGATGTATACATCGCCCCTATTAAAAATCGTAACTGTTCACCTCATGTCTGTTGTTTGCTCTAGCCGGGTCCGCGACCCGACGACTATGGGCCTGAGACGCGGGTCACGGACACGCTGTGAGCGCAATGCCGACAATTACAATATTATTCATCTAAACCCGGCCATCTCCTGCAACAGGTGCCAGTTGGCTAAACGATCCGCTTTTGTTTCCAACAACACATCTGAGGGATTGCCCTCGGCGTCAAATTGCTTGGCAAAGCTACCTTCGGTGCGGGCAAAGGTAATAAAGTCGATGACCTCGCCGGTTTTGCGGATGGTCACCCAGTCGTCTTTTTGGGCCGGGTTGCCTTGCAGGCTAAGTCGCTGGCGGATGGTGTCGCCCTGGCGCGGGTCGTAGATAAAGAGGGGGAAGGCGCGGGAGTCGACGGCCAGTTTGCTTTGGTGACGACTCATATTATCGCCGACACCATGCTCCGGCTGGCAGGTGGTGTAAACGTTAACCAGGGCCGGACCGTCAAAACTGGCGGCGTCGAGGATGGCTTTGTAAAAGTGGTTGGGCACGGCGGCCACCGTTTGGGCTACAAAGACGTTGGGATGCATCATGGCAATGCGCCCAATTTCTTTGCGATGTTCCTTCTTGCCGGCTACGGCCACGCCGTGAGCCGACATCTTGGCGTTTTGGCCGTGAAAAGAGCTGGTGCTGGCCTGCCCGCCGGTGTTGGAGTAAACTTGTGTATCCAGCACCAGAGATTTGATGTTCATCCCGCTGGCCAACATCCGGCTTAAACTCTGAAAGCCGATGTCGAACATAGCCCCATCGCCGCCGATGGTCCACAATTGCTTGTCGGTCCAGCCTATTTGGTCCCAGCGCATCCGCACGCCCATCGCGTCGGCGGCAACGTTTTCAAAGAGGGAGTTGGTCCAGGGCACCAGGTAGGGATTGTAGGGATAGGTTGAGCCATAAACGGTGTTGCAGCCGGTGGCGGCCACCAGGCCAATGTTCTCCCGCCCGTAGGCAAAACCCAGAGCGGCCAGCATCATGCGCAGCGCGGTGGCTTCGCCGCAACCAGCGCACGAACCGGCCCCGCCAACATAGAGCAGGCTTTCCTCGGCCAGCATCATATCGACCAGGACCTTTTCGTTGATAAATCGGTGAGGAGTGGACGGCAAACTGCGGAAGAAGTCGATTGATTTTTGATAGATGGGGACGGTTGTGTCCTCTTTTTCTATCATCTTCAGGGCGTCGTAGCCCAGGTCTTCGCAGGCTTCCACGCACTCGGCGCAGCCTTTGCATTTGGTCGGGTCAATAAAGATACCGAACTGGCCGGGCACTTCGCCCTTTCTTTCAGGAACTTTGTGGAATTTATTGGTGACGGCAAACTGATTATGCATAAACTTGCGCTCGGCCTCATCTTCAATGTTGGCCAATGCATTTTCCAACTCGTTGTTATCGACAACCTTACCCAAAATGGCCGTATCGGGACACTGGGTGACGCAGGTCATACAGCCTACGCAATTCTCATTGATAAATTCAGGGACTTCCGGGGCCAGGTAAGAAAAATCGCGGTAGGCTCCGGTGCCGGCAGGCACAATAGAACGGCTTACTTGCACATCCGCCGGCAATGTGCCGGAGCCGATACCGTCATTGTATTGTTCAAGGATACGGTCAAAAAAGTCATCCACGTCGATGATTTGGTTATCGTAGCCGTTTTTGCCGCTTTCACTAATTTTGCTAATATCCAATTCGTTAGTTGTTACACCCATATTGCTATTCTCCTAACCGAATAGTTTAATTTCTTGGCTTGTATCAAAGATGGGGGCCGTGATATCCTGGGCAATTACCTCGGGGGGGACTTCAAACACTTCCCGGTAACCGCGAGCAACGGCCCGCATATTGGCCTGCACAACCTCCTCGCCGCGCTTGCCAAAGTATTTGCGAAGCGCCTTCTCCGATTTGGCCAGCACTTCCTCGTCAGATAGTCCCACTTCATGAGCAAAGGGGGTCGATTTTAGGAAGATGCCCAGCAGCACAATACCTTGCATTCGAACTTCCAGGTCAGCGGTGGGCGCTTCTTCGCGGGCAATATGCGCCGCATCAAGCGCCAGTATACGCGCTTTTTTAGCTCGTAGAACTTCTTTGGCGTGGGGCGGAACCCTGGCCCACACCTCTTCCGGTGTTTTTTCGCCGGTCTGGATAAAGACGGTTCCGCCCTCTTGCAATCCGGCCAGCGGATTGGCCGTCAGGAAGGCGTTGATGTCGTTCATCGGCACAAAGTTAACATGGTTGAGTTCGCTGTGAACGCGGATGGGGTCGTTGGCTACCGTTAGATAGTAGGTTGTGGGCAAGCCCTTTTTCTCCGACCCGTACTTGGGAAAAGCCTGCGCCTGTTTGCCAAAGACGGTTCCGGCAATGGTGGCGATGACCTTATTGGTGGTTACCGAACCGTAGCCGCCAACCGAGTGCCCGCGCATAGAAAATGCGCCGCTTGGTCTAATGTCGGGGTCTTCTGTCACCGGCAAGGCCGAGTCGTGCTTGATGCCCAGAACAAAGAAGCGTTTGCCGCCCTGTCGCATATTTTCGACTACGGCCATAAAATCGCCGGGGCGCACATCGCGGCTGCCCAATCCGGCTGAACCGTAATAGATAAGCGGCATCGAGTTGATTTGGGGGTAGCCTTCGCTGCCGGTGACGGCGTCGGCAAAGGCGGCTTTTATTTCTGCGGTGAGGGGATTGCTTTGCCCCATCGGGTTGTCCATCCGTTCCACCACGGCAAAGGCTTTTACGCCTTGCAGCGCTTCTGCCAGTTGCGGGCCGGGGAAAGGTCGCAGACAGGCGACGTGAACCACGCCGACTTTGATTCCTTTTTTGTCGTTCAGGTAATCGGCGGTTACGTGAGCGGTTTCTATCATGCTGCCTATGCCGACAATGGCGTACTCGGCGTCTTCCATGCGGTACGTTTCTGCCATTTGGTAATGCCGCCCGGTTTGGGCATAGAATTCGTCCATTGCCTCCTGCACCGCTTCGGCAACGG
>JAJRVO010000405.1 GCA_024277275.1 Chloroflexota bacterium | reverse complement strand
GTGTTTCTTAAAGACCGCAGAGGTTTTTTGCGAGATATTTTCAAGCGAATTTGCCTCGATTATGACCCTGACTTACAGTTAAAATGGGCTTTAGAAACCTCTGCGGTCTGGCCCACACGATTTAAGAAACACGCTCTCAGAGTCTTTCTCCGGCAAAAGGTTGCAAAGTTGCAGGGTAGCAAAGTTGCAGGGTAGCAAAGTTGCAGGGTAGCAAAGTTGCAAAGTTACAAGGTTGCAAAGTTGCAAGGTTGCAAAAAAATAATGGGGCGTCACCCTGCCACCTTGCTACCTTGCTACCCTGCTACCTTTTAACCGGGCATCCGTTAGCAAATTGTTAGTTGAAGCTTTGAAGCACTTCCTCATTGGTGGGGTATTTTGCCAGGAGGTTGAGTAAGTGTTCCATAGCCTCTCTGGGTGGGCGACCCGCCAATGCCCGACGCAGTTTGACCAGCTGCTGACTGTTTTTGGGGCTGTAGAGACGTTCCTCTTTCCGGGTGCCGCTGGCGGGTAAATTAATGGCCGGAAAGATGTAGGCTTCGGCCAGAGAGCGGTCAAGAACAATCTCGCTGTTGCCGGTGCCTTTGAACTCCTCAAAGATGAATTGATCCATCCGCGAGCCGGTGTCAATTAAAACCGTAGCCACAATAGTGACCGAGCCGCCGTTTTCAATGTTGCGGGCCAGGCCAAAGAAGCGGCGAGGAATTTGCAGCGCCTCGGCCTCCACTCCACCGGACAGAGTTCGGCTACGGCCTGCCCGCGCCCCCTTAAGATTAAAGGCTCGAACCAGACGGGTCAGACTGTCTACCAGCACTACCACATTGTGACCACACTCAAGCTCGGTGCGGATGTGGGCCAGCATTAGTTCAGACAGTTCGACATGCTCGTGTACCGGCTGGTCGCTGGAACTGGCGAATATCTCGGCGGACGTGGCTCGACGGAGATGGGTCACTTCTTCAGGCCGCTCATCGATGAGCAGCATAATCAGGCGCGTTTCAGGATTGGCGGCACGGATGGCTTTGGCAATTTGCTCCAGCAGGATCGTTTTACCCGCTTTGGGTGGGGACACAATCAGGCCCCGGGTTCCCTTGCCAATGGGGGCTACCAGATCAATAAGACGCATACTTGTCTCACCGGCAGCGGCCAGGTTAAACCGGTCAACCGGGTCTATGGCGATGAGGCTCCTAAACGGAGTCCGTTTTTGAAACTCTTTGGGAGAAAGCCCGGACACCGCCTCGACCCCCGTTAGCTCGGACCCCTTTTTGCCCCCTCCGCGTACTGGGCCGGTGACGGTTGCTCCCTCCGTGAGACGATAGTCCCGAATGAATTTGGCCGGTACAAAAACGTTATCTGTTAAAGTGTCCGGATTGTACAGAATGCCTGCGCCTTTTCGGGTCAGTTTTAGAATGCCGCTGCTGGTGTTTTTCATTGTGGTTTATCTCGATTAATCTTTGGCGATAATAGAATTTCAAAGCGTTCTCGGATGGCTGCGTCAATCTTGTCTGATCTTCAGTTATGAATACAAATCCACGCCTGCCAACTCCCGTTCACGCCGTTTGACGTAGGCTTCCAGTGCTTCTCTGACAGCCTTGTCCAGTGGGGGGGCTTGATAATCTTTTAACACCTGCTTCCAAATTTTGTTGGCCCGCGTGGCGGCATCCTGGGCGCCGTTGTGCTGCCACGTATCAAAATTTTGACGGTCACTGAGAAATGGAGTGTAAAACTCGGTGGCGTAGCGGGCCAGGGTGTGAGGCGTGCCAAAGTGGTGACCGCCCGGCCCGACTTCGGCTATCATATCCAGGGCCAGCGTGTCATCATTAATTTCTACCCGTTGGAACAAGCGCTGGAACATAGCCAGACTCTCCATATCAATGATAATCTTTTCCAGGCTAACAGTCAAGCCGCCATCTAGCCAGCCAACCGCGTGATTAACATAGTTGGTATGGGCCATCACCGCCGGCCACAGAGTCCACATAGTTTCATACGCTGCCTGGGCGTCCGGCAGCTTGGAGGTATTAAGGCTGCCGTTGCCTCGGAAGGGTAATTTGTAACGGCGGGCCATTTGCGCTCCAGCCAGCGTAGCCCAGGCCCCCTCCGGGGTACCAAAGGCCGGGCTGCCGGTTTTCATATCGACGTTGGTGGCAAAACCGCCGTAAAGAACCGGAGCGCCGGGGCGCACCAGTTGCGTTAGGGCAATCCCGGCTAACGCTTCTGCGTTTTGTTGAGCCATAGCGGCGGCCATAGTAATAGGGCTGACCGCCCCGGCCAGAATAAAGGGGGTGATTATAGTGACCTGGTTGGCCCGGGCAAAGGTAATAAGCCCGCCCAGCATCCGGTCATCGTAGCGCAAGGGGCTGTTGGCGTTGACAATGCCCCCGATGACGGGTTGGTTGCTTTGGGCAATGTCCCGGCCAAAGACAATTTTTGCCATTTCCAGGGCGTCAGCCGGAATAATGCGGCCATGTGCCGCTTCTTGGCAAGGTTTATCTGAAAGTTGCATAGAGGCCAGCAAACGGTGCAGATGCCGAAAAGGAACCGGCACATCATGGGGAACAATCAACTGCTCCCCGATGATGTGAATGGCATTACACATTTGCATCAGCTTGAGCAGGCTGCAATAGTCATCCATTGTTCCCGGACGTCGGGCGGCATCCACGCTTTGCAAAAAAATAGTACCCCCGTTTGGCACAAACATAATCCGGTTGCCGCCAATAGGCGCGTT
>JAJRVO010000404.1 GCA_024277275.1 Chloroflexota bacterium | reverse complement strand
TTGTGACAAACATAGGGTTCTCCTTTTTACAAATGGACTGCCAGCCTAATTTACCACATTGTTGACATAATGGCTATATCCAAATGGGCCGATAACTCATAAATAGAGTAACCACAGAAAACGTCAGAACTAGGAATTTTAAGGTTAAGTTGCCAAAGAGGGTAGCACTACACAACTCCGTGGAGTGATTTTGGCGGTAATCTGAGGCGCAAAAGCTGCTCTACGGACCAAACATGTTCAGTCAAACCGGCAGCCATAGCCGGGGTGGCGTCCAAACTGGTATGGATGGTACAGAAATTGTAGACCGAACCCGTCCAAAACAGGTCGGTCTCTACCCGTTGTGTCGTTCGAGCCAGATTGCGAGTACGGCGAACCAAGGCTGGCATACGGGCGCGGAAAGTGGCATTGAGCCGTTCAATGTAGGCGGTGTTGATCAAACCAAAACCAGCTTGAGACATAGCAATCAAATCATAAACCCGATTGAGACAGCCGTGAGCCAGACGGCGGGAAACCTGACTGAGTTTGTAGCCACGGCGTTGCTTGACCACCTGGACAATGTGCAAGTCAGGCCAAGACACCAGTGGGGGGCGGCCGGGTTGGCCCGAATAGACCTTGTCAGAAAAAGCCTTACGAATAGCGTTGGGATAGGCGGCAAGACCATCGACTGCCACCAAAATGGGTTGGACGACTGCACCCGCTGCCGCACGTACTTGAACCATCACCCGTTCAATAAGCGACTTGTCTCGCTTGGTGGAAACCTCACCCCACAGGAAAAGGCGAGAAAAAACGCTCATTGCGGTTGCCACCCACACTTTTTTGCCGCCTTGAACATTGACGCATAGCTCATCGGCCTGCACTTGTCCCAATTCAACCTCTCCGTTACAGACGACCTCATCTTGCACTCGTTTACCGTGTTGGCCCGCTTTGTGATGCCAGGCGGCTACTGTGCGTTCATCCAGAAAAAAGGCGGCGACAATGGCCATCGGAGGACAGCCATATGCCAGTAGGGTCAAGACCAATACAACAACCCATATCGGGTAATGGAGATTAAAAAAGACAGTTCCTTTTGTTTCAGCAAAAGTCACTCCGCAAGCGTGACAGATACATCGCCGTTCTTGGTGGGAGTGAACCCCAATCCTTTCTTCTTCACTACAATTGGGACAAGTCATTAACTTGGGGTCAAGGGGTTGTTGTTCCATAAATTTCAAAGTAGCCATATGAACTCTCCGGTCTAATTATTTCCTGACCGAATGTTCTAACACAATTTCATTTTTTTGTCTATATTTATTGACTCCACGGTATTATGTGGTGCTACCCCACGAATTAACACAAATTAACACGAAAAAAGAAAATTAATTAATGAAATTCGTGTAAATTCGTGGCAAAAATAGCCAACATCGCCCTTGGGAGTTGAGAGGAACTGCACCCATTCGTCATTCGCAGATTCGCTGGGTCTTTGACAGTAAATTTTATATATGCTAGAATGTCTTTCGACTCGGTAGGATGCTCCAAATCAATGTATCGGTGATTTTACCTCAGTTACCTCTCTTGATCAGGTTAATCTGACGGATAGGTTGGCGCAGAGTATTTTTGCAAGTACATTGCGCCTGTTTACAGGCAATAACTTCGACTAATCCTCAAAGCCACAAAATTCAATTTATCCATAAACTTAAGGAGATTTTTCACTCAATGAGTGAGGGAAAAGATTTATTTCTGGTATTGTTGCATACGGGGTTTGACCGTTCAGACATTATTCGCTCGGCCTTGATGTTTGCTATGCTGGCGGCGGCTATGGACCAGGAGACCATTGTATACTGCGTTCAGGCGGGCGCGGACGTAATGGTAAAAGGAGCCGCCGAAGAAAAAGACACCAGCAAACCCGGCGAACCAACCATTCGGCAGCGGATGGATGAAGCCCTGGAAATGGGCGTGCGCTTTGAGGTATGCGAGCAAACGGCTAACGTACGCAACATTAAAGCCGAAGACCTGGTTTCCGGCGCAAAGCTTATGGGCGGCGCCAAACTGATTGATTACGCTATCAGAGCCAATGGTCAACTGGTTTTTTGATTTTCTCACTAAAGACATAAAATAACATCAACATTGGGCTGTTGGTTCTCTGGTCAGCCTACAACCTTTTGGCCGCCAAGAAAAAGTGGCCCTCTTTTCCATAAAAAATCTATTGCACAAGGAGGCGTCTATATCCAAACTAAACCAAGCGCAGATTATTCATCAAACTGGTTTGTACTTCAAGCAATGTTGTTGCGCAATCCAAACCATTGATGAAAAAACCGTTGGATATCGGAGGCAAGCGTTTACGTAATCCAACGAGGCAGTTGTGAATAATTATCACAAAAACTATTTTAAAAACCATTATTTTAATAAGGAGAAAATAGAATGCCGACAGAAGCCGAAGTCCAAGCAGCAAATGACTATATGAAGGAAACGATGGGTTTTACGCCCCGCATGTTTCAGACCATCAACACCGTTGCCACAGAGCCGGGCCGAACCTTTGCCGATTTCTACGCCAGCATCTTTGGCGACGGCGCAATTTCCAAGAAAATGAAAGAGTTGATGTTTATGTCAATCGGCGTCGCCTACTGCTCCCCCCGCTGCATCATTCATGTTATTCCGGCCATTAACGCCGGAGCCACCGGCGAGGAAATTTTTGAGGCTGCCTCCATTGGCATGATTGCCGCCGGTTTTGTACCCAACGGCACGGGCATTCCCTATGCCTTTGAGTACGCCGTAAAGTGCATGGACATTGCCGCCAAGTTTAACGCCGGCGAAGAGTGGGAATACCTGCCGCCGCCACAGTGGAATCGCGGAGTCTTCTAAAACAAGGGGATAAATCGCATTTAGCGCGCTTTAGGCTTTTCCAGTTTTTAAATGCTCTCAAACTTATAAGTTAGAGAGGGATTTAAGCAACGAATATTGTAGACAACCCTGGAAAAGCTATCAGGAATTCCACTAAAATAGCGTATATCCCCTAAATTCAAGGAGTGTCATCTTGGTTTTGGGATCGTCATTTTTCTGGAATTCCCTTAACCCGGTAAAAACGGGGTCGAGGCTTTGGCTAGAACATTAATCTAACGGCTAAAGTCTCGGCCCCAATGTTTAACGAAATAAAACATAAAATGTAAAACGTAAGGCTTACTTTACGTTTTACGTTTTACGCTTTATGATAGTCACTGTATCGGTTGAAAAAAAACCTTAACAAAAAGGAGTATCAATTTTATGACACCCAAAGAAATGATTATTAGAGCCTTTGAACAAAAACCGCTGGATTACGCCCCGGCTACCGTCTTTGGCGGCGGCCTGTGGACAATTCGCCACCATCAAGCTGAGTTTGGCGAAGCCATTGCCGACCCCAAAGCATACGCCGACTTGATTCTCAAAACCAATGAGGAATTGAACAGCCCTATGGTATACGTGGGATCAGGTTACAATAACTATCTGATAGCCGCGCTGGGAGTACCCATTAAAGAACGCGCTATGGGCGCCCCCGATTTGACCGAAGACCTGATCAAAGAACATGCGGATGAATTAGATGCGCTTGACCCCACCGTCATCGAAAATGACCCGATTATCCAAAATATCTGGGAGGCTTCGCGTCTGGTAGCCGAGGCCATTGGCGATGAATATATAGTAACCACCACCGCCTGGGGACCTTTTACCCTGGCCGGACAGATGTTTGGCGTAGAATCTTTTATGAAAGCCACCTTTAAACGCAAAAAAGAAGCTCACAAAACCCTGGAGTTTGCCACCGAGCTGCTAAAACGATTTTACGGCCCCATTGTAGAAGACGGCAGCATCTCTGTAATGTCAATTGCCGACCCAACCGGCTCCGGCGATTTAATTTCGGCCCGTCATTTCCGCAACTACTGCCTGCCCTATCTAAAGCCGTTCATTGCCTGGGGACATGAACACAACTGCTATACCTGGCTGCACATCTGCGGCGACACCACCGACAAACTGACCGATATTGCCGAAACCAAAACCGATTGTTTTAGCCTGGATTACAAGGTTAATATGTCCGTGGCCCAAGAAGCCGTTGGCGATAAGGTGTGCCTGGCCGGAAACATCGACCCGGTCAGCGTGCTGGACCAGGGCACGCCAGAAAGTACAAAAACAGCCGGTCAGGCTTGCATTGACGCAGTAAGCGGCGGCAAAAAAGGTTTTGTCCTAACCAGCGGCTGCGACCTGCCGCCAACCGTCAAGCTGGAAAATCTGAAAGCAATGTTATACTCAGCACGGTCACAAAGTAACATTCTGAAAGCTAGAGAATAGGACACAGATTTTCGCAGATAAACACAGATTATGGTAAAAAACTAAACAAAAATCTGTAAAATCTGTGTTCATCTGTGTCCCATAAAAATGTTAC
>JAJRVO010000403.1 GCA_024277275.1 Chloroflexota bacterium | reverse complement strand
GTCACCGGCGAGTTTCAGGTTGTACTCAATCGCCCCCCGCCATACACTCATCTGGACATTCTGGTTGAGCATGGCGAAATGATTGGGCCTGAGGAGAGGGAAGGTCTGAAGCATAAGATTGAGACCGAAATCAAGGCCGCCTTAAACTTCACCGCCGCGCTAAAACTGATTCAGCCCCACTCTATCAAGCGGACAGAAATGGGAAAGGCCATCCGGGTTCTTCGCCGGTACTGAACTCTAACCATCAGCGATAGTTAAATAATATGGGTGCGTTTCATTTCACTTGGAGCGACAAAACTATAAAACGTGAAACGTGAAACATGTCATTTCGAGCGTTAAGCAAGAAATCCCTCGAAATATCCAATTAAGGGCAAAAATGGTTGGCACACTCGATACATTGCCAGCCACCTCCCTTTTCGTACAGGTTCAGTGAAACCGGTGTATGTGGTCGCAACACTACAACGAATGGAGAAAAAAACGAATTAAATACGGGCCAATTCGTTTTTTTCCTAATTCGGTGTAGTGTTTTGGACGGCTTTACTGAACGTGTACCCCTTTTCTGCCTGCCAATGTCTGAGTCAAAGAGCGACTCCAGGGATTTCTCCTGTTAGTCGAAATGACATAGGAATCGGGATTAAATAACTGTCTCATTTCAGAGCGCAGTAAATGGTAATTAGTAATTAGGGATTGGCTTAATAACCAATTACCATTTACCAATTACAATATTGAGGGACAGTTATTTAATTCTCATTACATAGCATGATGATTTTGTCAATATAATAACTTTACATAGGATTTACCAACAGTATCATAATATTGATAGAGCAGGGTTTCATAGGAGTTAACACGAGTCTTTGGCACACCACCAACAATGAAAATAAGGATGAACGATGAATCGGAAGGATGATTTTTTTTCATCATTCATCATTCATCGTTCATCATTTTATTTACAGAGGAGGATGAGATACATGTTAATTGAAATTGCCGCGCCAGCCGGCTTGCCCCTGGGTCTGGTTCGATTTGAGGATAGTACCGGCCTTAAAACCTGTTTATTGGGTCTCGCCGTACAGCATCCCCCGGTGAACCTCTTTGCCCAGGCAAGCGCCGGCTTCCAAATAACCGGGGCGCGAGCCGATAAAGGCTATGAACAAGCTGTGCGTTTTCTGGAATATCATCAAGTTAAGCGCCAGGTCGAGGCAGAAATTGAATTGGCAATTCCCGCATTTGTCGGGCTAGGCTCCGAAGCTGTGCTTGGGTTGAGTATAGCTCAGGCTCTGGCCTGGACGAATGATTTGCCATCTGAGCAGCGTGACACGCCGGCCCTGGCTCAAGCCCTTGGCCTGGGGCCGCAACACGCTCTTGAGGTTTGGGGTTTTGACCAGGGCGGCTTGCTCCTGGTGGAGACTGAGACCGCCCCCGGATCGGTAATGCCTGACCTTCTCCGTCGCCGGGAAATAGCGCATGAGGAAAGAGATGCCTGGGCCTTTGTCCTCTTTTTTCCTAACGTGCCAGACAATACGCCGGAAACGTTGGAAGTCGACCGGCTGGCTGCTTTGTTACAAGCTGCGCCCCACTTGAGTAGTGAAAGTGGTCGTTTGGTCGACCAGGAACTTTGGCCCGCCGTGGAAAATGACGACATCGAGACCTTTGGCAAAAGTTTATTGACTTTGCAGCAGATGAATGAAGAGGCTTTAGCCAAAGCCGGTAGCCCGCTGAATATCACCGCCGCCGACCAATCCATCCTGAATTTGATGCGTGATAGCGGTGCGGTGGCCTGGGGACAAAATCTTAGCGGCTTATCTTTGTACGGCTTGGTCAAAGGCGGGCAAGCCAGCCGAGACTTGCGAAAGAAACTGCGCGATCATGTTGGTTTCTTTGGCGGCGTGTCAATGGCGACCATTGCAGACAATAGAGGAGTAGCGGAAACTGTAAAGGAGCAAAATTTAGATGACGGTAAGTTAAAGCCGCCGCGCATTAACCCTGCCACAACCAGTTGATACATTTGAATTGAGTAAGGATAAAAGCCGTGTCTGACTCGGTTTTAATGACCAAACTTTATGCTCCGCCGCCTCGTCCCAGGCTTGTTTCTCGTCCTCACCTGATTGAACAACTGAATGAAGCGCTGGACTCCACGCCAAATGTAACCCTTCTCTCGGCGCCGGCCGGATTTGGCAAGACCACCCTGATTAGTGACTGGTTGGGACAGATTGATGCAGACATACCTGTAGCCTGGTTCTCGCTTGATAAGAATGATAATGATCCGCCCCGCTTTCTGATCTATTTCATCTCTGCTTTGCAACACATTGATCCAAATATAGGGCAAACGATAAAATCCTTGCTCCAAGAGGCGCAACTGCCACACGCCTCATTTGAGCCGGCCCCCTGGAACGAACCCAAATGGGGCGAATCCGTGATCACGGCCCTGGTTAATGAAATGGTCGCTGTCCCGGTCAAGTTTGTCTTTGTTTTTGATGATTACCACCTTGTCGATACCTCACCCGTCCATGATATTCTCAACTTTCTGGTCAATCATCTACCGCCGCAAATGCATGTCATCATCATCAGTCGAACTAATCCGCCCCTGCCTCTGCCGCTTGTGCGTGGCCGGGGGCAGTTGCTTGAACTACGTTTGCCTGACCTGCGTTTTACCTTTGAGGAAACGGTAACTTTTTTGAGGGAAGTGATGCGGCTGGATGTGTCAAGAGAAGATGCTCAAGCCCTGGAGACTCGCACAGAGGGTTGGGTGACAGGGCTACAGCTTGCTGCGCTGGCTATGCGGTCTCCCCCTTCTGTGTCAACACCTGAACCAATGCGGGTCAGAGATTTTGTTCACAGCTTTGCCGGTACGCATCGCTACGTCCTTGACTATCTAACAGATGAGGTTTTGAGCCAACAACCTGCAGAAATTAGACGATTTTTGTTGCAAACATCCATTCTCGACCGTCTATCCGCTTCCCTTTGCGATGCAGTGACCAAACGCAAAAATAGCCAGACTATTCTGCAGTATCTTGACTCAAGCAATCTATTTATCATCCCGCTGGATGATGAACGACGCTGGTATCGGTATCATCATCTTTTTAGCAGTCTCTTGCGCCATCACCAAAGACAGGAAATTGGTTTAGAGGAGCTTGCCCCGTTACACCAATCTGCCTGCGACTGGTACGGCCAAAATGAATTTATTGAAGATGCGTTGGGCCATGCCCTGGCCGCCGGAAACCCTGACCAGGCTGTAAGTTTGGTGGAACAACACAGTTGGACCATGCTGAAACGCGGCGAAATGCGGGTCTTGCATCGCTGGCTGCGTATACTCCCGGTTGAATTTATTCGCCATCGGGCACGGCTTAGTCTTGACTACGCCTGGATGTTATTGGCTCGATATCAATTTGGCGATGTCGAATCCTATTTGCAGGCTGCCGAACAGCAACTATCTCCCTCCGCACCCGGTACAGACATCATCACTGAAATTAATACTATTCGCGCTATGTTGGTTCGACTCCAGGGCGACGCGCCCCGGGCCATTGAACTTCACCAACAAACCCTGGCCGGATTGCCCAAACATTATTTGTTTTTGCCGGGCATTATTAATTTGGATTTGGGTCGGGCTTATGTTCTTAATGATGACCTGGTTGCGGCCGGCGAGAGCCTGACCAAGGCCATAGCCTTAAATCGGGCCTGGCATAACCGGGTGTGGGAATTACAAGCAATGTGCATGTTGGCCGGGGTGCAAGTTTTACAGGGGCAACTCCGCCAGGCGGCAAAAACGTATCAAACGGCGCTGCAAATAGCCACAGAACCAACCGGGCAGGGCCTGTCAACTTGGTCAGCGGTGGGTATGGCCTACGCCGGTTTGGCTGAAATAGAACGTGAATGGAACAACTTGGGACAAGCAACCGAGCACGCGCTCAAGGCCATTGAGTTGGGTAAGTTGGACGGGATGGCCGGTAGCTCAGTCCACGGCTATATTGCGCTGGCTCGCATAAAAGAGACGCAGGTGGATATAGATGGGGCCTTTGAAATTTCGCAAGAAGTAGAGCAAATTATACGCCGCACAAATATTTCCCCGTGGATTGCCCATATTGCTGCCTACCAGGCCCAGTTGCAATTGAAGAAGTATCAATTTGAGGGGGATAAGGCGGCCTTGCAAGCCGGCATTCAATGGGCACAAACGTCTAAGTTGCAGAATAATTGGCGACAACAAGAACCGATAGTTAATATTCTCAGCCATACCCATAATTTTGAACATCTGGCTTTGGCCCGTGTTTTCATTGCCCAAAAAAAATTTGATGAGGCTATGAAACTATTAACTTGGTTGCTGCATCGGGCCGAGATAGCCGGACGGACGCAAAACATCATCGAGATTTTGATTTTGCAAGCTGCCGTCTGGTGGATAAAAAATGATATTGGTCGGGCGCTTGCTGCCCTTGAAAAAGCCTGTACCCTGGCCGAACCGGAAAACTATGTCCGTGTTTTTGTAGATGAGGGCGCCCCGATAGCCTGGCTACTCCGTAAAATGACCTCGTCCGGGGCAGAGAAGGGATATATCAACAGGTTG
>JAJRVO010000402.1 GCA_024277275.1 Chloroflexota bacterium | reverse complement strand
TCAGTAGTCAGTAGTCAGTAGTCAGTAGTCAGTAGTCAGTAGTCAGTAGTCAGTAGTCAGGTCACCGATTACCAATTACCAATTACCAATTACCAATTACTGATTACCAATTACCAATTACTGATTACCAATTACCAATTACCAATTACCAATTACCAATTACTGATTATTGATAGCTCTCCTCTAAAAATTCAGAATCCATTGCCAAACTATGCTACGCACACGTATAATTACAGCTCTTGTTGCTTTACCTATTGTCATTGGCGCAGTCTTTGCCGGTAGGTTATGGTTTTTGGCCGGCATTGGCTTGATTGGCCTGATTGCCGGTTGGGAATTTAGCCAAATGATGAAGGCCGGCGGCTATCGTACCACCCCCGTTTTTACCCTCGGCTTGATTGTTCTTTTGGTATTAAACAGCTATCGGTCTGATTTTAGTTTGACCTTTATCATCACGGTTATCCTGCTGGCCTCCCTGGTTTGGCAACTTTTTCGCACCGATAGCGCCGCCCCTACCGCCGATTGGTCGTTGACGCTGACCGGAGGACTCTACATTGGTTGGGGTATGGCTCATTTGGTAGCCCTGCGTCAATTGGGCGACGGCCTGGCCTGGGTTTGGCTGGCCCTCCTCTATACCTGGGGGGCCGACACATTTGCCTACTTTGTTGGCCGGTCGCTGGGGCGGCACAAGCTTTGGCCGCGTCACAGCCCAAAAAAAACCTGGGAAGGACTCATCGGCGGCATTGGCGGGGGGCTTGTGGGCGCTGCTATTGTAGCATACTTCTCTAATTTAGGTTGGGGTACTGCGTTGGTCATTGGGGCCATTGTGCCTATTGCCGGTTTATTTGGCGACCTTTCCATCTCGATGATGAAGCGACACGTAGGGGTGAAAGACTCATCAAATCTTTTCCCCGGTCACGGCGGCTTTTTGGATCGAATTGACAGCTTGTTGTTTGTCAGTGTGGTGGTATATTATTACGCAGTTTGGGGTGGCGTGTTTACTTTTTGAATTAGCCACGGTTTGTAGGCACACAAAAAGGAGTGTTCAAATGAATAAATCACCCTTCCCCGGTATGGACCCATACCTTGAAGGCGAGATGTGGCAGGAATTTCATGACCGGCTGATCAACCAAATCAGCGCCCAATTAATGCCATTGCTCCGCCCCAAATATGTCGCCTTACTCAGCAAATATTATACCGTTGATCAATCGGGACTGGATATCACTGGTACACCAAAGAAGCGAAGCATTTATCCTGATGTTCATATAACCCATCTCAAAGAAGCTGCTGTTGAGTATGGAACTATGCCGCCTCCGACAGTTGAATTGGTCAGCCCTTTATCAGAACAAGTCCCCATCCTTACAGTTGAAATCCGTGATATTGCTGAACGCCGCCTGGTGACCGTTATAGAGGTATTATCGCCGGCCAACAAAAGAGGTCCAGGCTTTCAAGAATATATTCAAAAACGTGAGGCGTTGCTTCATACATCAACCCATCTCCTGGAAATCGATCTGCTCCGCGCAGGTAAGCGCATTCCCCTCCTCGGTGGCGAGTTACCCCCCGCACCCTATTATGTCTTCCTCAGTCGTGCCACTCGCCGACCTTATACGGAAGTCTGGCCCATCCAACTCCGTGAGCCGCTGCCCGCCATTCCCGTTCCTTTACTTTCACCCGATCCCGATGTTCCCCTGGCTTTGCAGAACGCCATTGATGCTTGCTTTGATTTGGTCCGCTACCATGAACGCCTGCTCGACTACACCCAACTGCCTCCGCCGCCTCTGAGCCAGGAGGATGCTGAGTGGGTGGAGTCTGTGGTGAAGTCATTTGCTGACGAATGATTGGCCGTATGCTATAATTTGGGCAGATTGCAATAAGTGAAGATTGACGAACAGAATTATATTCCTCAGAATGAAAGTTCCATTTCAATGAAAGTAGCCTTCATAGATGAATCAGGTTCTCCTTCCCCAAACGATAACAAGCAATTTTTTGTGGTAGCAGCATTAATTACCAATTCAAGCCGGGCCATTGAATTACATGTCAAACGGACCAGACGCACTTTGCGGGTTCGTTCACCACGTAACGAACTCAAGGCAACACATAGCCGTCCCGTTGTTATCAAACGTCTCTTAAAAGCAATAGGGCAAGAGGAGTGCGATATATATGCTGTGGTTGTAGATAAACATGGGATAAAACCGGAATTGGCAGAGACAGTGTACCGTGTCGCTGTCGGACGTACCGTACTGCGTTGCGTACAAGACCATCCCGAACTGCATCTTTATCTGGACAAAAGATACACAAACCATCGTCAACGTTTAGAATTGGAACGGGTTATGCGTAAAGCTATTGCTTCCATACCAGAACATATCGTTATCATTGAGCAGGTCGACTCAACGGCTTACCCCGGCTTGCAAGCCGTTGATTTTGTGGCCTGGGCATTGGCCCAAAAACACGAACAGAATGAAGTCTGGGCCAGAGAGATAATAGCTCATTGCATAGTAGCAGAAGAAATTATAGAGGCAAAAAAATTAGCGGCTCTGCCCGGTAGCCGATAACCACCATTTACAATGGAGTGGGGCGTTCTCCGAACGCCCAGCTAATCCGGGACTTACGATACCGCCAACTAATTTTATTATACTGGCATATGCAGTCAAAGTCAATAGAAATACACTCCCTGAATTTGGAAAAGTAACAGGTAGCGAGGTCTTCTACATTAGCTGCCTTGCTCAAAGGAGAACACCCAATGACCGACAAAAAACAAACCCTCGTTCTCATCGACGGCCATGCCCTGGCTTACCGGGCCTATTTTGGTATGCCCGCCACCTTCAGCACCAGCGACGACGAGCCGACCCACGCCGTCTACGGCTTTACCAACATGATTCTGGCCGTTTGGAAGGAGTATGACCCCGACTACTTCATTGTCACCTTTGACCTGGGCGATACCTTTCGCCACCAGATGTACACGGAGTACAAAGCCACCCGCGAGAAGATGCCTGATGACCTGCGCACCCAGATTGCCCGCATTGAGCAACTGGTCAAAACCTTTAATATGCCTGTCTTTACCAAAGAAGGCTACGAGGCCGACGACCTGCTGGGTACGCTGTCTAATCAGGCCGCCGCTCGCGGTATTGAGGCCATCATCGTCACCGGCGATAGGGACGCTTTTCAACTGGTCGCGCCCAACATCAAGGTGCTTATCTCCGGGCGCAAGTTCTCAGACCGGGAGGTGTACGACGAGGCCCGCGTACAAGAACGCTATGGCGTCACCCCCCAAGAACTCATCGACCTAAAAGGGCTGGTCGGCGACAGCAGCGACAACATCCCCGGCGTTAAAGGCATTGGCGAAAAAGGCGGAGCCAAGCTCATCCGGCAGTACGGCACGCTGGAAGGAATTTACGACAATCTCGATCAGATTGCCAAAGGAACCCGGTCCAAATTGGAGACCGACCGGGAGAATGCCTTCCTCTCCCGCGACCTGGGCCGGATCATCACCGACGTACCCGGCGTCGAACTAAACATTGAGGCGGGCAAAACAATGGATTTTGACCTGACCGAAGTTGCCAATCTCTTTGTCGAGTTGGAATTTAACACCATCTTCAATCGTATCCCCGGCGCGCCGGAAGACAAGTTGCCCCAAGAAGTTGCCACAATAGAGCCAAAAAAAGTTGCCCAGCCGATTGCCCCGGACGGCGCCTACACCACCGTCGATACCCCGGCCAAACTCGATGAACTGGTCGCCAAACTCAACCAAAGTCAAAATTTGTCGGTTGATGTAGAAACCGACAGCACCGACGAAGTGCAAACCAATCTTGTCGGCATTGCCATTACCCCCACTTCCGGCGAAGGCTACTACATTCCGGTTGGTCACGGGGCCAAAGCCCAGCCCAAACCGGGTCAACAAGCCTCCCTTTTCGACTTATCCGAATCCGAATCTTCCAATCCTTCAATTACTAATAACCAATTACCAATTACCACCGTCCAAACCGCCCTCGCCCCCATCTTGTCCAACCCCAACATTACCAAATACATGCACAACGCCAAATTTGATATGACCGTGCTACAGCGACACAGTATGCCGGTCGGGCCGCCCATTTTCGACACGATGATTGCCTCGTGGCTGGGCAACAACGCCCCCAGCGCGCGACACGGTCTTAAAGATTTGACCCGTGAAACATTGAATATCCAGATGACCGAAATCAAGGAACTCATCGGCAGCGGCAAAAAACAGGTAACGATGGCTCAAGTACCCATCGAGCAAGTCACCCCTTACGCCAGCGCCGATGTCGATATGACCCTGCGCCTGGCCGATACAGTAGAAAAATCGCTGCGTGACAACGATGACCTGTGGCAAATCTTCCAGACGTTGGAACTGCCTTTGATTTACGTGCTCAAAGATATGGAACTGGCCGGCATCAAGCTCGACACCGACGCCCTGCGCCAGATGTCTAGCCACCTGGCCCGGCGACTGGCCGAGTTGGGGCAAGAGATTCACCAGGTTGCCGGCATGGAGTTTAACATCAACTCGACCCAGCAACTATCGGACGTGCTTTTTGGCAAGCTGGGCCTGTCTACCAAGGGGTTAAAAAAGACCAAAAGCGGCCACTACTCCACCGCCGCCAACGTGCTGGAAAGCCTGCAAGGCCGGCACGAGATTATCGACCTGATTTTGGAACAGCGCACGTTAGCCAAACTCAAAAGCACTTATGTCGACGCGCTGCCCGCGCTGGTCAATCCCCAAACCGGGCGGGTTCACACCAACTACAATCAAATTGGCGTCTCTACCGGACGCTTATCCAGCAGCGACCCCAACTTGCAAAACATCCCTATCCGCACCGAGCAGGGCCGCGAAATTAGGCGGGCCTTTGTAGCCGAGCCGGGCCATTGCCTGATTGCCGCCGACTATTCCCAGGTGGAGCTGCGTATTTTGGCCCACATTGCGGAGGATGCCCGGTTGCTGGCAGCCTTTGCCAATGATGAGGATATCCACACCGCCACCGCCGCCGTTGTGCTGGATATCCCTCCGGAGCAAATTGATAAATACCAGCGTCGCATTGCCAAAACGGTCAACTTTGGCCTGATTTACGGCCAATCCGCCTTTGGCCTGGCTCAAACCACCGGCATGAGTCGCGACGAGGCCCGTGAATTTATTGAAACCTACTTTGAAAAATATCCCGGCGTCAAACAGTATATCGACAATACCAAAAAGATAGCCGCCGAGCAGGGCTATGTCGCCACCCTGCATGGCCGCCGCCGCGACTTCTCCCACCTGGCTAACCTGAGCGGCCCCCAACGCGCCCGCGCTGAGCGAGAGGCCATCAACATGCCCATCCAGGGTACCGCCGCCGACATTATGAAGCAGGCCATGATCACCCTCCACGCCGAACTAAAAAACCGCAACCTCCAAACCCAAATGCTGCTCCAGGTCCACGATGAACTGGTTTTAGAAGCCCCGGATGCCGAGGTCGATGAAGCGGTAAAGTTGACCCGCGAGATAATGTCCGGGGCATACAAGTTGCGCGTGCCGCTGAAGGTCGATGTTGAGGTTGGGCAGAATTGGCTGGAGATGACCAGTGCAAGTTGAGGTGGATCAAAGCGGTAAAATCGAACAAACTGAAGTGGATACAGTATTAGCTTTTGCTAATGGGGCAAGTGGATCACTCCTTATCCGAGCTACTGTCAAGCGTCAATGTGTGCAAACGTTGCGACAAAGACGTAAGGGTAACAAAACCATCACCTTACATCTCTTTTCAGTTGGCCTCTATTTGTTATTGCGAGGCGTGCTAAGAAAGGGGGCAGTTGTAATAATTGATACAGAGTATATAGGGCGCGAAGGTGATATAAAAGGGATGTTATTCCGTATGGCAAGACGTGATAACCTTGACCTGGAACCGGACCAAATTCAATTCAGGCAAGTTGGTCGAAAATCATCGGCACATATTATAGCAATAGGGGTTTTTAGAGGCGAAAAAGCGCCAGACAAAGTTGTAACGGTGGCGGAATTGCTACAATGGCTCTAAAAACGAAAAGACCGGGGGGTCCCGTCGAAGCGGGAGCAGTCCTTGCCTACATCCGTCCGGTTAAGGATAGGAGTCAACAAGGCACCCAGTCTTTGCATCATCTATTGTATCATATTGATGCATCTTCGTCAATCAGTTTTTCAAAACGAGGATGCACGGGATGTGCTAAGTCGTCTGAGTTAACCGAATTGGAACATGCCCGCTACCAACTTCCCTGAGTATGCCAAAGTCTCCACAATGGCTCAAGTTGTAGATGAAATTTTGCAGTATATGCAGCCATAAATTTCAACTTTCCAAAAAATCGAGGTAAAAAATGATCGTCATTGCCAGCGCCAACGGTATAGTTGGCATCAAAGAATCAATGCGTGTCCTCAAAAACGGCGGCGCAGCCACCGACGCGGTCGAGGCCGGTATCCGGCTGGTTGAGGCCAACCCTGATGACCACACGGTGGGTTACGGCGGTTACCCCAACCTGTTGGGCCAGGTAGAACTGGATGCGGCCATTATGAACGGGCGCGACCTGACTGCCGGCGCAGTTGGGGCGATACGGGGCTACAAGTACCCCATCTCGGTGGCGCGGGAGGTGATGGAGACGCTGCCCCACGTTTTTTTGGCCGGGCCGGGAGCGGAACGTTTTGCGGCGGAGATGGGTTTTGAGCGCACCGATTTGCTGACCAAAGAAGCCTGCCAGGTGTGGGAGAATCGCCTGCGGGCCGATATGTCTGAGGAACAATTCAATCATTTGGCCGACCAGCCCGACCTGTGGCGTTGGGTCGAACTGGCGACTGACCCGGAACGAGCCAAAGGCACGGTCAACTTTATAGCCCAAGATGCCAATGGCGATATCTGCGCCGGAGTCAGCACTAGCGGCTGGGCCTGGAAATATCCGGGGCGACTGGGCGACTCGCCGGTGATTGGGGCGGGGCTTTATGCCGATAATCGCTACGGGGCTGCCGGCTGCACCGGCATGGGCGAGATGGCCCTCCGCGCCGGAACGGCCCGCAGCATTGTTTTTTATCTCAAGCAGGGGATGCCCGTCGCCGAGGCCGGACGGCAGGCGATGGAGGATTTGAACGACCTGGGCGGTCGCTATTTGAGCGTGATGAACTTTGTTATTTT
>JAJRVO010000401.1 GCA_024277275.1 Chloroflexota bacterium | reverse complement strand
GGGCTGTTCAGTTCTCGCCAATCGCCGGTGATTTTACCGCCAAGGACGCCAAGGACGCCAAGATTTTTATAAATTCTTTGCGTCCTTGGCGCTCTTGGCGGTTTAAAAATTATGCCACGCCTTAGAACTGAACAGCCCTGGGCTATAGTGGAGTTAACTACTCGCCGGTAGTTAACTGCGATTGGGGAGCGCCGGGCAATTCAAAATCGCTGCCAATGATGACCCGAAAATCAACATCGCTTTTGAGATTGGGACTGCGCCGGATATTTTCTTCTGCTACGTCAAAGATAACGGCGAGCAACTGGAGGGTGTAATTCTTCTCTTCGCTATAAACCACAATGACCGTGTGAGGATAGTCAGGGGTATCGGCGGGGCTAAACTGAACAATGTTAAAGCCCTGATTTTTTAAGTAGAGCGCGGTCTGAGAGGCCAGGTTGGTCATGTTGGTCCCATTTTGTACAACCAATCTGGCGTTTTCAAGGGCCAAAAAGGCTTTTATCTCTTCCTGGCGTTGAGCCTCTTGTTCAATCTCCTCGGCAATAGCCTGGGTGCGGGCTTGAGCCTCGGCGGCCTCTTGAGCGGCTTGAGCGGCTTCAATCTCGGCCTGCGTCGGCCCCTGCTCAACGGGTTCCGACTCGACAAACATCTCGTCAATAACTGCACGGATTTTTTCACGAAGTGGCAGCAACACCCGCGCCCCGGTGTCGGGTACAGTGTAGTCTATGGTCATATTGCTATCAATTACCATGTTTTGAATATCATCGACGTTGATTTCATCAGCCAATTGAGCCAATTCCAAAATGTCGACCAGTTGCAGGTCGGTCTCAATTGTACCGGACATAGTATTCCACAGTTCGGGAATTTTGGGGATGATGCCAATCCGCAGGGCTTTATCTCTAATGGCCAGGAGTACCTGCTGTTGTCGCTTGGCCCGGGCAAAGTCTGCGCCGCGTGTGGCGCGGGTACGGGCATAGCGCATAGCGTCGTGTCCGTTAAGGGTATGGGCGCCTTCTTCAATGTAGAAGGGGTCGTAACCGTAGTTACTGTCGGGAAATTTAGGATCGTCGATAGTTTGGGGGGCGTAAATATCAATACCGCCCAGAGTGTCGACAATTTTCTCAAAGCCCTTAAAATCTATTTGGGCATAAAAGTGAACCGGCACACCCAGGTTGTACTGAACCGTTTTCATCGCCAGCGCCGGTCCCCCGCCGGGATAGTTGTTTTTATCGCCCAACCAGTAGGCTTTGTTGATGCGGTCCTCATCATAACCGGGAATCGATACAAACAGATCGCGGGGAATGGAAAGCATCCCGGCTGTTTTTGAGTTGGGGTCAATGGTAACCAGGATTATGGTGTCGGTGCGGGAGTAGAATTCGTCGGGACGTTTGTCAATACCTAACAGGAGGATGTTGACTCGCTCTTTTCGTTCGTAATCGGGTAGCAATACCCCGGTAACGCTGGTTTGACCAGTTTCACCGCCGCGAACAACGGGCAGAGCAATAGGCACATCCTCGCTGGTGCCGGTGAGGGGTAAGGCCGACGCCAAGGGCAAGGCCAAGTCGACAGAGGGCAAGCCAGGCAGCGTGGCCCTGACCACGGCGTTTTTTACCGTAAAATAAAAGACATACCCTACATAAGCCCCGCCCAATAGAAAGACCAGCATCATTCCGGCAATTAGCCCGTTGATGATTAATGAGGGTATAAAATTTTGTCCGTATGGTTTTGATTGCGTCGCCATAGTTAATTAATTATAGCACGAACCCAATGGCAAGCAAACACGCTTAAGCCATTTGGCCTACCAAATTGGCTTAACGCAAAATGCAGGATTTATTGGGAGAGTTTTAACCAAATGCATTGCTGTGGACTGTGCGTTCGGTGGCTCGTTTGCAATCCACACAGAGCGTAGCTTCCGGAAAAATCTCTAGCCGTTCCGGGTCAATTTCTTTGCCGCAGATTTCGCAAATGCCGTAGCCAACTGTTTGAGTTTGCTCAATGGCATGCTCAATATCCTTGAGTTTGCGCTCAAGGGTTAAAATAAGAGCATAGGTCTTGTCACGTTCAATTAGATCCGAAGCCATATCGTCAATGTCATCATGCTCTAATTCGGCGCGTAGTTCTGCTCGCAAATGTTCTAATTCTGTTAAAGTATGCTCTCGCTCTTGTTCTAAAATTGTTAGTTGTGGTTTGGTAACTTTTTTGACCATAGTTCCATTGCCCCTACCAAAATATTTAAGAACATAACAAAAGGTACTAAAATTTGGCCGGATTTATACCACAATTATTCTAATACGTCAATTCAACGTATTCCAATCAAACCCAATTCTATAATTGGTGGGTTGTGTGGTATAATCGACTCTATGGACGAGCGATCCGTGTCACCCGATTTGCAATCGTCAGAGAAAAAACTGGATACCGGCCTACGCCCCACAGATTGGGACGGCTATTTTGGCCAAGCTATGGTCAAACAAAATGTTCAAATTTTGATTGAGGCGGCCACACGGCGCGACGAAGCATTGGATCATCTTCTCTTTTACGGCCCGCCCGGACTGGGCAAAACCACCCTGGCCAGCATTATTGCCCACCAAATGGGGGTTAACCTCAAAATCACCTCCGGCCCGGCTATTGAACGAGCAGGCGACCTGGCTGCCATTCTTACCAATCTCCGCAAAGGCGATGTGCTTTTTATCGACGAGATTCACCGTTTGGGCCGGGTGGTTGAGGAAGTTCTTTACCCGGCAATGGAAGATTACGCGCTGGACATTGTGATTGGCAAGGGACCAAGCGCCCGCAATATTCGGCTTAAGTTACCTCACTTCACCATCCTGGGCGCAACCACCCGCCTGGACCTGCTGGCTTCGCCCCTGCGCGACCGCTTTGGCGCAATCTTTCGGCTGGAGTTTTACACGCCGGACGAGTTGCAGAAAATCGTCACCCGCTCTGCCGCCATCTTAAATGTACCCATTGAGTCTGACGGCGCTATGGAAATTGCCGCCCGCTCTCGGGGCACGGCCCGCATCGCCAATAGGCTGCTCAAACGCGCCCGCGACTACGCCGAGGTTCGGGCCGACGGGGTCGTCACCAAAGCTGTGGCTAACAAGGCGCTGTCGCTTATGAATGTCGACTCGCTGGGCCTGGATGATCTGGACCGAAAAGTGTTGCGGGCCATCATAGAAAAGTTTGGCGGCGGGCCGGTTGGCCTGGAAACAATCGCCGCCAGTCTCAGCGAAGAAGGCTCTACCATTATGGATGTGGTTGAGCCATACCTGCTCCAGCTTGGATTCTTGGATCGCACGCCTCGGGGCCGGTTAGCCACGCCTCACGCTTATGAACATCTGGGTCTGACCGCTCCCGATAAACCGGCGCAACCATCGTTATTTTAATTCTGGCAAGAAGCAGGAAGTAAGAAGTGGGAGTAAGAAGTAGGGAGTAGGGAGTAGGGAGTAGGGAGTAGGGGGAATATTGCTTACTTCCTACTCCGACGAATGCAATGCATTCGCACTTCCTACTTCCGTTTTTATGGGAGGCATCTTATGAACAAAAAATCAACGCCAATAATCTGGTTAGCCATAGGGTTAATCCTGTTGACAATTAGCTGTCAAACCTTTAGCGATATTGAAATCTTTGCTTCGCCAGACCCAACGCCCACCCCCAAGTCCTGGCCTCATTCAGCATTTGTTCCTCCCCACAAAAGTGCACAAGTCTTTGTAGGACAAGAATTGCAAATAGATAGTTATCACGTAAGTACCGAAAAGCTAAAAAAGATAGAGATTTTTGTTAACGGCCAGCGCCTCAGAACCGAGGAAAGTGGCGCTGCCGGTCAAACAGACGCCTTTCCCTCTGGTCTGGTCAATGTCCGGGTACGCTCAGAAGATGGGTTAATGAGCGTCAGCAGCGTTGAACCGGAAATCCCCACCGCCGGCAAAAAACTCACCCTAATTTGGAGAGCACAGGTTCCCGGCGTATATGAGTTAAGTATGGTGGCTACAGATGTAACCAGCCGTACCGGCAATACCATTGTTCAGCAAATTGAGGTAAAGTGATTTTGTGGACGTTCAGCGCTTTAACTACCGCCTCCCCCCGGAACTAATTGCCCAAACCCCCATTGAACCCCGCCACGCTTCGCGGCTGATGGTGGTCAACCGCAGCACAGGTAAGATTAGCCACCACACTTTTGCCAATCTGGTCGACCTGCTTCATCCCGGCGATATCCTGGTTGCTAATAACAGTCGCGTAATTCCGGCTCGACTCTTTGGCCGCAAGCAAAGCGGGGGCAAGGTTGAGGTTTTGCTGCTCAAGCAGGTCGACGCCTTGCAGTGGGAAGCAATAGTTGGGGGTAAACGGTTGCGCCCCGGCGTCGTGGTCGAGATAACAGCAGGGGAGCAGAGGAGCAAGGGTGCAGGGAAGAATGAAATAAAATCTCCCTATGCCCCCCTGAACCCCCGCACCCCTGCTCTGTCCCTTACCATCAAAGAAGACCTCGGCGAAGCCCGCCGTCTCATTGAGTTTGACCAGCCAGTTGACTCTCTGCTGGACACGGTGGGCCATATGCCCTTGCCGCCTTACATTCACACTTCTCTGGCTGACGGCGAACGCTACCAGACGGTTTTTAGCCGGATTGACGGTTCCGCCGCCGCGCCCACGGCTTGGCTACACTTTAGCCCGGAGGTTTTGTTTGCCCTGAGAGAGAAAGGAATTGGGCTGGATTACGTAACGCTCCACATTGGGCTGGACACCTTTAAACCGGTTACCGTTGAACAAGTTGAGGCCCACGCCATCCACCGGGAATACGCTCAGCTCACCCTTGAAGTCGCTCGCCGTATCAACCAGACCAAAGTAAGCGGGGGGAGGTTGGTCGCCGTAGGGACAACGGCGGTGCGTACTCTTGAAACCGCAGCGTTGCGCAGCGCGGGTCAGTTGGGATCGCTTAAGGAGGCCAGTACTATGGCTCCCCATCTGTGTCCCTGGAAATCGGTGGTCGCCATTGAAGAAGAGACTGATTTGTTCATCTATCCCGGTTTCACGTTCCGGGCTGTAGATGTGATATTGACTAATTTTCACCTGCCTAAATCAACCCTGTTGATGCTGGTCGGCGCTTTTGCCGGGCTTGACCTCATTCGGCGGGCGTATGAAATCGCCATTGCAGAGCGATATCGTTTTTACTCCTTTGGCGATGCAATGTTGATTTTGTAAGTAACCCTAAAAATAAACTGCCCGGTCGCCAATGGGGTATAACGACCAGGCAGTTGATTGAATTTTTATTGAGCCACAACTCTGTTGAGATGCCTCCCTATTAATTGGTGCGCGGGATCATCTTAACGTCATTCCAATGCCCTACCTCCGCATACAAAATCGCTTTTTCATAAATCTGGGCGCGGTAAGTTTTGCCCTGATAATCCACATCGTATTCTTCGGTAAGACGTTCGCCCAAGCCCTGCTGCTTGGCTACCAGGTAGAACATGGCATTGGGGTTTAAAGGAATAATCAAGGGCTGGCCCTCTGCGGCAATGGTTTCTTCCAGAGTTGCGGAAGGCGCATCGACCAGAGGGGGAGGGGGACCGGGATCAGGGGCAGGGTCGGGTGTGGGTTCCGGCGTTGTCGTCGGAGGCGTGACAGGTTCCGGCGTTGT
>JAJRVO010000400.1 GCA_024277275.1 Chloroflexota bacterium | reverse complement strand
TTGATTAAAACATCGACCGGATTCATTCGGGTTTTTACAATTTCACGCTCCATAATAGACATCATACTGCTGAGAACTCCCAAAAAGTTTGGATGTCCACGGTGGGGGGCTGCGGCTTGCCCGCGAGCGCGTTCCTCTTCAATAGAAGGGATAACGCTGGATGCGATAATGATATTAGCTCCTTTTTCTGCCAGTACGCTGGCCGGAACAGGGTTAACGGCCCCGCCATCGATAAGGTAATGGTCATTTAATTGATACGGAGAAAAAATGCCAATCATCCCGATACTGGCTCTGACCGCTTCGGCCAGAGAGCCTTTCTCAAATACAACTTCCTCACCGGAGAGTACGTCGGCGGCTACAACATAAAAAGGTATTTTGGTGTCGGCAAAGTCGGCATAGTCAAATTGCTTAGCCAGATATTTTACCGTGGCATTTCCTTTGATTAACCCGTTCCAGGGCAGGCGAAATTTGGGGTCCCAGAGACCGCTTTTAAACTCAATTAGTTTAATCAGGTTTTTGGCAAAATCGGTTATTTCATCTACAGATTTTCCAATGGCATACAGGCCGCCAAAGAGAGAACCGGCGCTGGTTCCGGCTATCATATCGACAGGGATATTAGCTTTTTCCAGAGCGTCCAAAACGCCGATGTGAGCAATCCCTCTTGCCCCGCCGCTGGACAACGCCAGCCCTATCACCCGATGCGTGATTTTGCGTGCTGTACGGCCAATCTCTTGTTCAGAGCCGTTGCAGGTAATAATTGGGCCATGAGAGGCGTTGATAATCCAATCTTCCTGGGGGGCGTTGTACAAAACGGTAGCGCCTGCAAGCTGCAAGGCTTTGGCGCTGACTTCGTTGTTGTTTGGCGGTAGGGCTATCAATACCCAATTATAACCGTCAACTAAAATGCCCAAAGTTTCAACCAAAGTTTCGCTGGACAAGTTGCCCATAGCCTCTAAAATTGCCAGTTTTTCATGCTGGAAATTAGGCCCAGCCTGACCTGTCAGGTTACGACCTGTGGCGTCAAATAAAACCACGCTTTGATTTGTTAAGGTATAAATGCTTTCAGCCAACCGCCAGGGTTCAGCGCCAAAAATTGCGCTAAGATTAAATCCGGGGCGTTTGTCAATTTCTGTTACTGCATCGCTCAGACGCCGGCTTAACTCTTTTGTTATTTGGAGCGCAATTTCCGGGTGGTCGACCAGCAGGTCGTCCATATCTGTTTTGTGTAGTACCCATAAATCTACATCAATGGTTGCGGTTATTGTGGCCGAGCGACGTTGGTCCAGCAGCAAGGCCATCTCGCCAAAAAAATTACCCGGTCCCAGATAGTTAATAATCTTCTCTTGCTGCCCTGGCTCTGTATTAACCGAAACTTTGACCTGGCCAGACTCAATCAGATACATCGCATCGCCCAGGCTGCCCTCCAGGCATACAATTTCGCCGTGTTCAAAGTGTACACGCTGCAACTTGGCCGAGATTGCCAAGAGCGTTTCAGGAGATAAGCTGTTGAAAAACGGAATGCGGTGTAGACTATCCGTGATGACTTGATGCTGGATAGATAGAGTATCCATTTTTAATGGTTTGCCCTGACTGTTTTACCCAAAATAGTTGCTGGAATCTTAAAAAAATTATAGCACTCCTTATAATTTGTAGCAATGGGACATAAGGCTTAAGTACTTTTGGTTGCGCCGGCAATTGGCATATCCAAAACTCCTGATGTTTCAGATTTCGATTGCATATTGTTCCATAGCCAGATATAATAATCTACATAATCTTAACATATGCGATTGATAAGATGAACCCTGACAACAAAACTCATCCAAACTCATTTGCCACTAAGTTAGACCGGGCAATTTATCTGGCTAAAGCTGGACATCACGCTGAGGCTTGTGAAATTTTGCGACGCGTGGTAGCGATGCAGCCGGTCAATCAGGCTGCCTGGCTGTGGTTATCGGCGGTGTCCGCAGAACTGGCCGAAGCAGAAGCGGCGCTGGCCCAGGCCAAAAAAATCAACCCGGCTCATCCCAGCCTGCGTAGAGCCGAGCAGTCGTTGGTTCACCGTTTTTCCACGGCTCCCGCCACTAAACGGAGTCGAGTAGCTAGACCATCGCCACCTGTCGCACCCGCTCCCAAAACAATCAAGAACCTATTTGGCATTTTTAATTCGCTGGCTTTTGGCGTGGCTGTTTTGGTTGTGCTGGCCGGTTTGCTGATTTTATTTGTGGGGCTGATTTTTGAAGTTAATGCCGCCGCTCGGCTGGACGGCGCCTTACAAAATGTGAGGCAAGATAATCCCGTTGTTTCTTCTGAAAAGATTGATGTTGGCAATGATAATCGCCAGAAATTGGATACGGCCTGGGTAAAGCAAGATTGGGCCGGCGCAATTGCTATTTTGGAAGGAGATTATCAGCTGGAGCCAAATTCCCCGTCGATAAAAGAACAACTCACGCGCGCCTATCTTCAACATGGAATAACCTTACGCAAAAAAGGTTTTGTTGAGGAGGCGGCGATTAATTTTGAGGCGGCGCTGGAGATTACGCCTGAGCATACGGGTGTTAAGCAAGAGTTTGACCTGGCCTCGGCTTATCTGGCCGGGGTACAGCATTATCAGGCCGGTCAGTGGCAGGCTGCCGCTGCCGAGTTGGAAACGGTTTGGGGCGGGGATAACCACTATGTTAACGTTAAAGATTTACTGTACAGCGCCTACTACAACCTTGCCCTGGCCCAACAAGCAGCCGGTGAACTAGCTCAGGCCGGGATTTCATTAGAAGCGGCCATTGCCCTCCGCCCGGACTTGAGCGAACCCCGGCGGCTTATTGCCGAAATTGAGTTTGCTATGGCCCCTCAAACGCCGCTGGCAACGCCTGAAGCTGTTGTGCCTATCGAGGATAGAATAGTTGTTGTAGGCGTCGCCGAACAGCGTATGGCCGTGTATGAGGGCGACAAACAAATCTTTGATTTTGTCGTTTCCACCGGCGAGCCGGGCCGCGAGACGGCCATTGGCGAGTTTGAAATACTCAACAAGATTGACGTAGCCTATGCCAGCACCTGGAATTTGGATATGCCCTACTGGATGGGGATTTACTGGGCCGGGCCGCTGCAAAACGGCATCCATTCCCTGCCCATAGTTAAACACACCGGCTACAAATTATGGGATGGCTACCTGGGGCAGCGCGTGTCTTACGGCTGCGTTATTTTGAGCGATGAAGACGCTGCCACCTTGTATGATTGGGCTGAGATAGGAGTCAAAGTTAAAATTGTAACCAGTTTGGCTAATTGGTCGCCTGGCGATTAATGTTGAATCTCAAGCAGGACTGGTTGTGTTGAACAATATGGACGAACCTGGCGATTTTTTACAAGTAATCAGCGACAGGTTTGTTCAGTTGGTAATTGAAGATTAAAAAATGGACATAGCATCAATCTGATTTTATTTGACAACGGTATTAAAAATCATTATCATAGCATGCGTTCTGAATTCCTAATTTAAAAAATATAGCCAGGGGACAAAAATTACTATGACTGTATATCCTCCGCCATCACTAGGTTTGGATAATCGTAAATTTGGTATGTGGACCTTTTTGGCCTCAGAAGTGCTCTTTTTTGCAGTTTTGATTGCCAATTTTTTGGTGCTCAGCAAACAAGACCCCCTCGGTACTTTTTATGGGGTGGATACCGGCCGTGAACTGCTCAATATTCCGGTGACAGCTTTTAATACCTTTGTGTTGTTGACCAGCAGCTTTACGGTGGTTTTAGCGCTTAAATCCATTCAGGGTGGAAATATTTTACAGTTTCGCGCCGCTTTGGTGGCGACTCTGGCTTTTGGCTCCCTTTTTATCGGGATTCAAATGTATGAGTATTTCCAGTTGATTGTTCATGAAGGGTTAAATATGAGCACCCTTTTCGGGGCAACATTTTTTACTCTGACGGGCTTTCACGGCGCGCACGTCTTTGGGGGATTGATTTGGCTAACCATTATTCTATTTAAAGCCTTTGGGGTGATGGGCGGTTTCTCTAAAGAAGATTATATGGGCATTGAGATGTTTGGCCTTTACTGGCACTTTGTCGATATTGTCTGGTTATTGTTATTTAGCCTGGTTTATTTAATCTAAGCTGCAAAAATTATTGAGGAGTGTGTCATCAATGAGTACTCACCATGAAACGGAATCGAAGTTGCATAAGCACCCAAACTATTTCGTCGTGTTTATTGCTTTGGCTGTGCTGACGGCGACAATAACGACCATAGAGCTTATGTCTCAGAATGGAATAATTGCCTGGCCGAGAGCGACTTTAAATGGATTGTATTTGGCTATGTCTATCACCAAAGCTGTGCTGGTCGCCTTGTTTTATATGCATCTTAAGATTGATAGTTATATCTATTCTATACTCTTTGGGGTACCAATTGTCTTTGCCTTAATTTTCTTTGCGTTGTTATTGATTTAAATTTGGTGAATAGCAGCAAATCAAAAAAGGCCGGGTATCCGGCCTTTTTGATTCTGGAAGAAAGATTGTTTTCTTTTTTTCTTGTGCCCAAACGCCAGTTTGGGAACGAGAAAATTACAGTCTGGGAACAAGAAAATATCAGTGATTCTCTTCTGTATCCACGGGTTCAATAACCCAACCGATAGCTGACACAAGCGTGATAATGATACCAACAATTGAAAAAGACACGCTGATAGCCAATCCGCCAATAATCAGGATAAAGCCAACGGCCAAAATAATGGGCCAAAAGCTTGATGGCGGCATATGGATATCTTCCGGTTTTATTTTTGACTCTGTTGTGGTTTGATTGTCTGCTGTTTCAGACATTTTAGAGGACTCCTTTTTTGATTAAGGGTATTGTAATACCAAAGGGGCGTACATGTTAAACCAAATTACCGCTCCAATGGTTGAGATTATAACCAGCGTTACCAGGATCAAGGCTAATATTCTATTTTTCCGGTCAAGCTCTTTGTCTTTTGTCATCCGTATATTACTCTTTAAGGCGAATTTTTCAAAAATGGGGTTGCCTATTTTGTTTTGTTTATCTGGTTTCCAAACTCTAATTTGGGAGCCAGTTAAAACAGGCGGCCTATTAGAACAAACTTCTATCCAGGGCCATCACCAGAAATAACAGGGCTAAATAGAGTTGAGAAAATTTGTAAAGCTGTTTGCTGGTTTTTTTGCTGTAATCTTGCCATAGTTTCCAGGCCAGGTAGATAAAAAATGTTCCCAAAGTAACGGCTGCAATTAGATAGACCCAACTAAGCATCTTAACGCTAAAAGGTAAAAGCGTCAGGGTAATCAACAAGATAGTGTAAAGAAAAATTTGATAAGTTGTCTCTTTTTCTCCGGCCACAACCGGCAGCATTGGAATACGGGCCTGGGCATAATCTTTTTTAACCAGCAAAGCTAAAGCCCAGGTATGGGGCGGCGTCCAAAAAAAGATGATGGCAAATAGATAAAATGCTCCCAAATCTAAGGTGTTGGTCACGGCTGTCCAGCCGACCAGCGGCGGAATGGCTCCGGCTGCTCCGCCAATAACAATATTATGGATGGTTGTCCGTTTTAGGTAGAGGGTATAGAAGAACACGTAGTATAAAATACCAATAGCGCTTAAAACTGCGCTGAGCAGGTTGACAAAAATAGCAAAAACCAAGAAAGACAGGACGCTTAGAGTTAAACCAAAAAGCAGTGTTTCTTGCGGGGTAATTAAACCGGTCACTGTGGCTCGACGCGATGTGCGCGACATTAAGTGGTCAATATCGCTGTCGATATAGCTGTTGAGGACCCCGGCCCCGCCGGCCGATAATGCTCCGCCCAGTAGCGTGTAAAGGACTAATGAAATTGGCGGTAGCCCCTTGGCGGCGATAAACATTGCCGTAATTGTGGTAGTAAGCAGCAAGACTAAAATCCAGGGTTTGGTTAGTTTAAAAAAGGTCGTTGCTTTTTGTGGGAAGGGCAGCGGGCTGCTTTCTGCTTCTTCATTTTCGGGCAAAGGCAGTACAGTTTCCAGGGTCAGGTAGCTGATTGTTGCCGGCACAACCAGGCTTCCCCAAACTGCCGCGGTCAACCCCAGGTGAATAGAACTGATTACCAACTGGGGGATATTGGGCAGCGTGTGCAGCCCGCCCACCCCAATCTGAGCCAAAAATAAGCAGCCGAGGGTCGTCGACCAATTTAGGAGTGATGCGTATTGCTTATAACGCCGGTGGGTTTGTAAAATGACAGCCGTCACCAATGCTGCAACAATTACCACGGTAAAGCGATGGAGCAGGGCAATAGCAACGCCCAGGCTAAAATCGACCGGAAAGATTTCTCCTCGACACAGCGGCCAATCTGAACAAGCCCAGCCTGTTCCTGTGCCGGTTACAATAGCCCCCGTCATTAGAAGCAGCAAAAACCCCACCCCGGTTAACACAATTGAGCGAAAGTAAAACTTATGGCTTTGACTGGATAGCCCAATTTTGGCAAGATGTTTGGCCGGTAGGTGGGCGGCTGTTGTCAAAAAGAGAGCGACGCCCAGATTGAGCATCGCCAGGAATAAATGACCCGCCATTGCTGCGGGGTGATGATTTAGCCGGATGGCGACGGTTACTAAAGAGATTTGGGCAACGGCGATGAGCGCTGCCGCTAAAGCGGGCCAAAAGATAAAATGATCGTGTCGGTAGCGTCGCCAGACTACGATGATAATGGCGGTAATTAGTGCGGTGGTGATACTACTGATAACCCAGTGTTCTATCCAGGCAATAGATTGAGAGAAGTTGATTGCTTGTGTGATTGTGCCCGCAAAAACCAAAAACAAAGTCCAGACCGAAAATGTTGCCGTTAACTTTTTAAAGCCATTTCCGGCGAAGGTCATATTGTTCTTAGGCACGGGTCACTCCAATTACCTGGAAGCTGGAGCCTGGGCGGCGGATGGTTCTGGCGAAGGCGGGGTTACAGGTTTTTGACCCAAACGCATATCTCGGGTGGGGCGGTGGGTGTAAACGGTTGGGATTTCCAGGTAGTTGTATGCGGCGGGAGGCGAGGCTGCCCACCATTCCAGGGAGTTGGCTTGCCAGGGGTCAGATGACGCCTGGCGACCTTTGACCAACGAGGCAACTACATTCCACAACAGCGGCAAAATAGAAACAGCAACCAAAAACGCGCCGATGGTGGCCAACACGTTGGGCAGTTCCCACCCCAATCCGGCCGGGTAATCGGCGTAGCGACGGGGCATACCCATTAGTCCAAGAAAGTGCATTGGAAAGAAGGCCAGGTTGAGGCCAACAAACATAATCCAGAACTGGACTTTGCTTAGTGTCTCGTCTAACATTCGCCCGGTAACTTTGGGTAACCAGAAGTAAATACCGGCAAACATGCCCATTGCGCTACCGCCAAAAAGAACGTAATGCAAGTGTCCCACAATGTAATAAGTATCGTGAACCTGGGTGTTGATGGGCACAACGGCATTAAAAATGCCGGTGATGCCGCCAATGGTAAAGGTTAAAATAAATCCAACGGCAAAGAGAAGCGGGGTCTTGAATTCAATTGACCCGCCCCACAGGGTAAATATCCAGCTAAAGATTTTTACGCCGGTGGGGACGGCAATTGCCATAGAACTCAGCATAAAGAAGAGTTGCAGGCCGGCGCCAATGCCCGCTGTAAACATATGGTGCGCCCACACAATGAAGCCTAAAAATGCAATAGCCACCGTAGAGTAGGCAATCATTTTGTAGCCAAAGATAGGTTTACGGGCAAAAACCGGCAAAATTTCAGAAATGATACCCATTGCCGGCAGGATCATAATGTAAACAGCCGGATGTGAGTAGAACCAAAACATATGTTGCCATAACACCGGGTCGCCCTGCGCATCAAAGAATGGAGCGCCGGTATTGCGCTGAATATAAAGCAAAATCAGGGCCGCCGCCAGGGCCGGAGTCGCAAAAATAATCATGACAGATTGAACCAGAACCGTCCAGGTAAAAAGGGACATCTCGTTCAGGCCCATACCGGGCGCGCGCATATTAAGGATGGTTACTACCAAATTGATTGCCCCCAAAATAGAAGATGTTCCAATCCCAAATGCGGCCATTATCCAGATGTCCATCCCTGTTCCTTGCGAGTATCTGCTTGTGGTCAGGGGAGCATAGGCTGTCCAACCTCCGGCCGCGGGTTCGCCAAACAAGAAACTGCTGTACATCAGGACGCCGCTAAAGAAAAATATCCACAGGGCCAGGGCGTTAAGACGGGGAAATGCCATATCTCTGGCCCCAACTTGCAGCGGAACAACGTAGTTAGAAAACCCGGCCAGCATAGGGATAACGGCCAGAAAAATCATGGTTGTGCCATGCATTGTAAAAAACTGGTTGTATTGGGTTTGGCTTACAAGCTGTAGACCGGGCAGGGATAACTCAGCCCGGATTATAAGGGCAAAAACGCCGCCGGTCAGAAAGAAAAAGAAACTAAAAACAAAATACATAATGCCGATCTTTTTGTGATCGACAGTTGTTAACCAATCCAAAACATTTGAGTTGTAGTAACCACGTTCCTTTTCCTCTTGCTCCCCTGGCACGGGCCAGTCAAAAAGCCGTAGACCTAAAGGATTATCAAGAAAAATGAGGAGTAGTATGGCGATAAAGACAGCCACTGCGCTTAAATAGGTAAATCCGTAGAGTCGATACACGGTGTTAAGGACAAACTTCATTATTGCCCAAGAGGCGGCATATCCTACAATCAAACCGATAATAGACACTATAATTAGTTGCTTGCTTGGACGTCTCATTGTATTTTCTTCCTTTGTCCTATTTTTGCGATTTATCTGCCAGCCACAAATCAAAGCTTTGCTGGTCTACCACTTTTACTTCAATGGGCATCTTAGAGTGACCCATACCGCAATATTCAGCGCATTGACCCCGGAGCGTGCCCGCTCTATCCGCATTGAACCAGGTAACGTTTAAATACCCTGGTACGGCGTCTACCTTGCCGCCCAGTTTGGGAACCCAGAAACTGTGGATAACATCGTCAGAGGTAATTTCTACTCTTACATCGGTGTTTACGGGCAGCCACATCTCGCCGATTAAGGAAATACCGTGATCGGGATACTGAACTTCCCATAGCCACTGTTTGCCGATAACCCTGATGGTCAAATCGGTGGGGCGATTGGGGTCGGTGTCCTGGAAAGTTTGGAGAGTTAGAGCCAGCAATGCCACCAGGATAATCACCGGTATAATTGTCCAGATTGTCTCAAGCGTGGTGTTGCCGTCAAAACTCTGGTCCGGTTCCGGCTCGTCGGGCGACCGGCGTCGAAAACGAACCAAGGAGTAGATCAGAAGGCCGGCCACAATGACAAAAACTACAACGGCAATCCACAAGATAATGTTGTGCAGATTTGCAATAGACCTGCCCGCCGGAGAAGCGGGATTTAACGGGGAGGGGGGGGCAGCCAGAGCTATGGCCGGAAGCGCGACCATAATTAAGCCGGATACTACAACATAACGAACAACTCTTAGTAAACGCTTTAACTTTTTAGATTCAATTGCGGACATTAGTTTACCTTTTGCTCAATAAATGAATGTGCCGAATATATTTAATTAACATAGTATGGGAATAATAAAATTGCAG
>JAJRVO010000399.1 GCA_024277275.1 Chloroflexota bacterium | reverse complement strand
GTCTTCTGCCCGTTCTACAAATTGGTAAAGATAGAGCGGCTCATTAATCGATTCCAACTGATCGTGAAGCAGGTACTCGTCCGGCTGCTCTTGCAAAAGCTCCCGCATACTTTCAAGAATAAGCTTGTTTGCTTCAAGCGCGGCCGGCAGGTTGCTCGACAAGGTCGGAACCGTGCCGGCAAAGAAATCAAGCAGAGCGCGGGCCTTTTTAACCCGCTCATACGGCTCTGTTAACTGCCGGGTATGGTACAGCATCATACCCCGCACCATCCCATGCATATACCAGCCGGGATAGACATTATAACTCACGTAGGCTATGCCGTTAGGAGTCAGGTTGTGTCTGCAAATTTCCAGAATCTTGTTTTGCACTTCGGGCGGAACCCAGGAGTAAACGCCATAGACAATGATATAATCAAACTGCCCCAACTCTGCATTTACATCCAAAAGGTCCATTGTTTTAAGGTTGATGTTTTTCAACCCTAACTCAGCCGCTTTAGCCTGACCGGCGGCAATTTGGTTGGGCGACAAATCTAAGCCGACAAACTCGCTCTCCGGCAACTGATTGGCCATCGGGATGAGGTTGCTCCCATCGGCGCAACCCAAATCCAACACCCGGCAATGCTCAACGGGTGCGGGATTCATCCCAAACAACTTAGCCAAAGCGGCCATATGGTTTGGATGCGTTTGCACCCTGGGGATTGTCGGGTACGGTATTTCGTTGTAACTATTCCGAATTGCTGAGACTGTCATTGTTTTTTGATCAAATCCTTTTTAACTACCTGCCTGGGCCAGATATGACACTTTGTGACCAGTAATTGGTTATTAGTAATTGGTAATTGGTAATTGGTAATTGGTAATTATCCCAAATTACTATTTACCATTTACTAATTACCACAACCTTTAACCAACCAGCAAAGCCGCATCTGCCAGTGAACGGAGAGCCGCCTCCAGCATCTCCGGTAAAGCGCGTTTAATATCTGCCGGGGCTTTAAGCGGTTTGCCATCCTGTTCTACTTCAATTGTACCTTCTATTAGTAAATTCTGTAAAACTTTCAAAAGCGCTGCGCGGCTCCAACTGCCATCCAAATAAGACAGCAGGTAATGACTCAAACCTTCCAGTTGAATAAGCTCATGCCGCAGATTGGTGATACGGGTATTGCGTTTGGCTTGAAAACGAGCCACAGGGCTGGCTACAGGCCGCTCGCTAATCTCCCGCACAAAGCGAGGCGCGTGAACGTGAAGCTCTACTATGTCCTCGTTGTAACTGTAGGCATTGAGCAAACCGGCCCCCAAAATCTGCATATCGTTGGCAAAACCCGGCGATGCAAAATCTGGAGTCGAGTCGCCGCTTCCGTTTAGGCGGCTATAAGCCGCCAATAATAACGTATTAAATGCCACCGCTTGAGGCCAAACCTCTGTCAAGTACAGCATTGCCGCTTTGGTGACAGGATGGTCCGTAGCCAGAGTGTCGCCATTAGGGGCGTAGAATTTATCAACCGAGGTAGAATGAATATCAATTTCAGGGTTTTTCGGCAGCGCGGACGAAGCTACATAAAACTTAGCCAAACGTTCAGGCGTTAACTTGCTCTTTAACTGAACCTCTTGATGGCACAGCAGAGTTTGCCGAAACATCCGATTCCGCAAGAAATCCATGTATTGTTCTAAAGCGATGGTGTTTTTTGCCATTTGACGTAAAGATACAGAAACCTTGTCCGGCAGGTTGCCGGCCAGCATCGTCTGAAACTGGGCTTCGGCCAAATAGCGCAGGCCGTGACCGGCCGCTCGTTCTGCAAATTGGTAAAAGTAGACCGGCTCATTCACCTCTGCCAGCTCATTATGAAACAGATAGGCATCGTCGCCGTCCGGCAAAAAACGCTCCTTGACGTAATTAACGTAAGAATGAAGAAAGCCGGCATACGCGTTGCTTTTGGTCAACACCGATTCGGCCAGAAAATCAAGCAACTCCCGCGCCTGGGCAATCTGCTCGGCTGGCTCGGCAACTTGCCGGGTGTGATAAAGCATCATATCACGGATAGCGCCGTGCAAGTGCCAGCCGGGATAGGTGTTGTAGCTCACGTAGGCCACTCCGTTGGGGGCAAGGTTTTGTCGACAAACCTCAAGAATTTTGTCCTGAACCTGCGACGGAACCCAGGAATAACCTCCGTGGGCAATGATGTAATCAAACTGGCCAAAGCCCGCATCTACATCCAAAATGTCCAAGTGGTTGAGCCTAATATTCTTCAGTTCCACGGCATCTACCATAGCTTGACCGTCGGCAATTTGAGAGGCCGAAAGGTCAATCCCTACAAACTCGCTCTCCGGCAATCCTTGAGCCATCGGAATGAGATTACCCCCCCGGCGCACCCCAACTCCAACACCCGGCAATGCTCTACGGGCGATGGATTCATACCGAGCAACGTGGCTATTGTCGCCAGGCGATCCGGATGAGTTTGGGAAAAGGGATTGCTGGCGTATGGAATTTTGTCGTAGGTGGTTTGGGTGGTTTTATCGGTCATGTTATTCGCAGTATATTAACTCAAGTTGCCACCTATGCATCCAAACCGGGGAGTAAGAAGTAGGGAGTAGGGAGTAGGGACAAAAACCCCTACTTTTTACTTCTTACTCCCGGCATATCTGGCAAAGGAATGGTTGATTTTTCTGACTTTTTTCTGGCAAGATAGCAACTTGGGTTATATTAACCAGTCAACAAAGCCGCCTGCGCTAACTGGTTGAGTTTCTCCTCCACAACTTCAACCAAGACGCCTCTAATTTCCTCCGCATCTCCGATTGGCCGGCCATCTTGTTGTTCTACTTCAACCACATCTTTTTCTTCCAATATTCTTATCAAATCTGCGCGACTCCGGCTGCCGTCCAGTAAGGGCAATAACTCGATGGCGATTTTGTCCGGGGTTACTCGTTCATGGCGCAGGTTGGTAATTTTGTGCCCGTTTTTAGCCTGAAAACGAGCCACAGGACTGGCAACCGGATACTGACTTACGGTTGCTGCCAGAGGGGGAGCATAGACGTGAAACTCAACCAGATTTTCACTGCGTCCGTATGCTTGCAACAAATTCATCCCCAATACCTGCGTATCGACAGCGATATCAGGCTGGACTACATCCTGGCCGGTTGCGCCATTTACCCGAGACCGGGCTTCGGCCAAAAGTTGGTTAAAGGACACAGACCGGGGCCAGATTTCAATCAGGTAATGCATAGCAGCCCTGGTAATCGGATGGTCCGTAGCCAGAGTTGACCCGTCAAGCGATTTGAACTTCTCAACCGAAACAGCGTGAATATCCGGCGCTGTTGATTCCGCCAACGCAGACGAAGCGATGTAAAAGTTCGCCAACCTTTCGGGCTTAAACCGGGCGCTTAACTGTATCTCTTGATGGCAGAGTAGTGATTGGCGGAACATCCGGTTCCGCAGAAAATCCATATACTGTTCCAACTCGACGGTGCTTTTAGCCATGTGGCGCAAGGCTTTGGATACCTCGGCTGGAAAATTGGTAGCTAACATATCGGCAAAATGAGCGTCGCCCAGGTATTGCAGCCCGCAGCGTTCCGCCCGCTCTGCAAATTGGTAAAAGTAGATGGGATCGTTTACTTCGGCCAGTTCATCGTGAAGCAAAAAAGCGTCGCTTTTTGGCAGAAAGTACTCTTTGATGTAGTTGAGGTAGACGTACAGGAAGCCGCCATGCGTGTTGCTCTCGGTTGATATCGACTCGGTCAAAAAATCGAGCAAGGCCCGCGATTCAGTCGCTTGTTGACGCGGGCCGGTCGTATTCCGGGTGTGGTAGAGCATCATCTCGCGCACGGTGCCGAGCATGTTCCAACCGGGATAGGTATTGTAGCTGATGTAGGCCACACCGTTGGTCGTCAAATGTTGGCGGCAGATTTCAAGGATTTTATCCTGCACCGCCGGCGGCACCCACGAGTAAACCCCGTGCGCAATAATATAATCAAATTGCCCCAGACCGGCATCTACATCCAGAATATTTATCTGCTCAAGGGTGATGTTCGGCAAGTCCAGGGCGGCTATCATCGCCTTGCCCTCGGCCACCTGGCGGGCGGAAAGCTCTATGCCCACAAACTCGCTCTCCGGCAGGGCCTGAGCCATAGGAATAATGTTGCCGCCGCCGGCGCAACCTAACTCTAACACGCGGCAATGCTCTATTGGGGTCGGCTCCATTCCCAAAAGCGTAGCCAGGGTTGCCAAACGGTCCGGGTGACTTAAAGAGTGCGATACACTGGGATATGGGACTTCATCATATATATTCTGAGACGTTTTGATTGTCATATAACTGACGCTTGTAACCGTTCAAGCTACCTCTTAAGTAATGAGAATTAAATAACTGTCCCTCAACGTTGTAATTGGTAAATGGTAATTGGTTATTAAGCCAATCCCTAATTACTAATTACCATTTACTGCGCTCTGAAATGAGACAGTTATTTAATCCCGATTCCTAAATAGAACGCAGATAACGCAGATAACACTGATTTTCGCTGATTTTTTATAAGTGAAGGACATTATCTGCGTTGGTTTGCGGCAATCTGCGAAATCAGCGTTCTATTATTCCTGAACCGTATGCTTACCTGATGCTTCACACCCACTCATCCGCGGCGACGATTCACGGCATAAGCGATGATATTCTCCCCCCATTCGGTGGCAGAGCGAATTTCTTCCCGCGACGCCAGCCGGCCGCGTCGTTCTCCCTGCCACAAAAAACCGTAATTGTTGGCGCTAAAAATAACCCCTTCGCCGACCTCTACCCTGGGTTTATCCTCGGTTTCAAAGCCCACAGGCGGAGCGGCAAATAGATAAGGCTGGGTTAACAGCCGGTGCCCCAACGGCAGAGCTTCGGGTTGCATATTCTTGGCGCGCAAGAACTTTAAAAAGACTTTCTCGGCCTCTTTGTCCATGCTCTCAATAAATAACGTCCCTTTTCCTCGATGCACATAATTGCGCAACCCATTCATCACGCCCTCGCTTAATTCAAATTTTCCTTGTCCAACCAGGTAAACCAACGTGCAGGTCACAATGCCAGGTCCAATGGCTACATTGTCTTCAACCGAAACGCGATAATGCCCCATATGATTGATGGCCTGGGCCAGGTAAGTGGCTCCCCGTCCGTGCTTTTTATCTGACACCTCGCCCAGATAACTTACGGATATGCCAACTTCTGGGGGAGCGCCAACTTCTCGCCGAAAGCGGAGGTCGATTTCATCCGCTCCCGGCTGGATTGGATTTTGGGCATTAAGCAAAACCGACTCCCGGCTGCTGCGTCTAACGCTGGCTAGTTCTACGCCGGGGGCGTCGGGCAAAACCGACTGGGCCGAGATTGAGAATTCGCCATGCACATAAAGCGCAGCGCCCTCTTCTTGCCTGCCGTTATCGGTTTTGGCCCGGCTTTCGCCATAACTTAGCATCAGGTAAAAGAGACCGTCCATGTCATGCCCAATATCATACGCCACCGGCTGAGGCAAGATAACGGTTTGTCCGGCTTGGTCAACCGCAATGCCCGGCAAAATGTAAAGCGACGTGTCGGGCGGGTCGCTGGCAATAACTTCCAAGCCGGTTACAATGCCCGCCCCATGACTAAACAGGGCGTGGAACCCTTGACTCCGACGGTGATATTCGTGCGCTTCCTCCCAGACATCGGCGGTTACAGCCATCCCGTCGGCAGGTTGAATTCTTCTAATTGGGTATTGTTTAAGTAATTCTTCTATATTCACAGTCTCTTACCCCCTCAATCATCTAATTTAGTAACTACTTAGCCTGAGAGCGTGTTTCTTAAAGACCGCAGAGGTTTTTTGCGAGATATTTTCAAGCGAATTTGTCCCGATTATGACCCTAACTTATAGTTAAAATGGGCTTTAGAAACCTCTGCGGTCTGGCCCACACGATTTAAGAAACACGCTCTGAGCAAGATACGATGCTTTTTATCAGGTAATTGGTAAATAGTAATTTTGCCTAATTACTATTTACTATTTACAGATTACCGGCTGATAATGGGCTTGGTTAAGGTTAGCTTAATAGTCATCTAATTTAAACCATATGGCAGCTTGGGCGGCAATCTCATCGGTTTCTGTTTTGGCCTTTTTTGTTTGATCTTCTGCCTCAGGTTTTGTTTCTTTTTCTTCAGAGAGTGTTTTGATGTTTAGTGTGTAAACCGTGTGGGCCGGTTTTTGCATCTCAATGATCTTCTCGATGGTACGGCGACGTTGCTCCTCCCGCCGTTTACGCTCCCGCTTGCCTTTGACCTCAATTGGCGGTAAATGCAGCGTTACGGCGAAGGTATGGGGCGTGTTGCCCTGACCCAAAGCAATGCCGGGTCCCAACCTGGCTCCCGCTCCCAAAACAAAGTTCTCAGCGCGACGTTCGATAATTTCGGCCTGCTGCTCGGTGTACAATTCCAGGTACTTCAACAACCCCCATTTGGTGCCCCGACTACGATGGAGGGCAATGGCCCACCGCAGCAGTCGCCGCAGCCGATCTTCGGGCCAGCTTTCGTCCAGGTCCAGGTCCAACCACGAGGCCAGCCAGGGCAAAAAGTCGGGCGGCGTAATCCTGGGATCAAAGTAGTTATACACACCATCAATCTGTGTTTCAATGGGCGACCAAAAACTCTCAAAGAGCATCAAAAAACGGCCCATAAAATCATCTCGCTCGTAAATAGAGGGCAGGTATCGCAGATATTTTCCTTTGACCCAGACCGCAATATTCACCGTTTCTTCAGTCAGAATGTCGCCATCCTTGCCGGAAACTACGGCTTGGCTGGTCAAGGTTGTATCATATATGGCGGGCGCAACAACGGCTTCGGCCCGATACTCATAACAAGCCCCCTCCGGCAGCTTGCCGGCAAGAGACCAAACCAGGTAGCTGGTATCGCCGCTAACCTCGGTCATTGGCATCAACCCCTCTTGTTCAGCCGGAGCGCGGTAATCGCCCAAAATCAATCCTTCCGGCAGAGAGATTCTGAGCGTGAGGTCGGCCAATGGTTCCAGCGCCTTAAGCCGGGTATAAAGGGCGACAACTTCTCCCGGATAACGGTTGTAATTATCGACTACGTGGGCCACCGTTACCGGGCCTAATTCTTCTTCTATGACCAGAGGAGCGCCGTCAACAGTTTCATCCCACCAATCCTCTTGGATAGTTGTGTCTTCAGTCTGTATCATCCTCTTCCTCTTCTCCCAATTTTGCTATGGTGATCTGGTGATCAAGAGAACAGAGCAATGTATCCGCCGGTACGCGGATAACTTTCTTCCTTACCCGTTTCAGCGGCTCAGTTTCCTCCCGCTCTTCTTCCACATCAGGGGGCTGCTCATTGGCGGGCGTTACCGGCCGTTGGCTAAGTTTTACATCCAAAACGTGCTTAACGCCGGGAACCCGTTGGATCAGCGAGAAAATCTCGGCCACGTAAAGGTCGCGGCCAAAGGGCCACCCCTCCCAATCAGGTCCAACCATGTCATCCTGCTGTTTGGGATCCGCGGCGATGGGCAGGGGGCTGATAAAGTTATTCAAGCTTTCAACAACCCGAGCCATCACCGTTTCAGGCAGGCTGTACTCGGCGGGAACAATCTCTGCCTTAACCTGGATGCCCTGGTAATCAGGCTCTCTGATATGGAGGGTCGTGGTCAGCAAGCGATAGCTATCCAGATGCTCTTCGACCATTTTGGCCAGGGGTTCATCCACATGCAGCTTTGATAAATCGCCTGTTTGCAGCGAGTCGACCACAGAGGGCACCACCAAAATTTCAATCATGCCGGGGGGTAAGCGGCCATTGCTGCCTTGGGGAATATTGCACTTAGCGCGAGCCACGCTCCGGCTGGCGCCCAGGGTCAGATTTTCGTAATCTTCGGCGGTTACGGCCCGCAGTTGGGCGCGTAACTCCCGGGCCGAGCGCAATTTGGCCTCTTCCAGCGTCTCCTGGTCTCGCCCGCCCGCAGCCGGGCGCAAGTTGGTAACCTGGTCGATATAGGGCACGGCAGACTTGAGGTCCTGAATCCTTCCGGCGGGCACGTTGCCGGCGGTGCCTCCCCCGTAGCGATATTGGCTAAACCGGATGCCGCGCCCGGCTTCGGGGATGCGGCCATATTGGCGGATGGTTCCATTGCGCTGGCGGACGGCCGGGCCAAAGCATATTTCGCCCGTAGCCGTATCAAGAGTAAAATGCCGGTCATAGCGGTCGGAGTCAGAAAAGTCTGTCACTCGCCGCCAGGGAACAAAAACAATCTCGCCGTGGCGACTTTCTTCAACCTCTACGGTTTCGTTTGCTCGCAGGGCCAAAACCGGCGCGTGTTCCAGATGAAAAATCTGATTCGGTTCGCCATCGCTTATCCCCATCACCTCTCTATGGACGATGACGGCATGGGTAGCCCTGGTGGTGGCTCCCAAAGAAAAGGCGGCAATATCAACAATCCGGGGCGACTCGCTGTACATCCCCTGTTCCGGGCGACGCTGTTCAAAGCGGCAACGCACCCAGTAGGCATTTCGTCCGTTCACCTGGTCGGGCCGCATTGAAAGCGGCAAATACAAAACCAGGCTGCCTTTCGGGTTATTCAGGCCGCCGGTTGTATCACGCTCGCCACGGCGGGCGCTCATCGACACTTCTTGCCACAAACCATCGCCAATAGAACACTCCCAAACCAGCGGCGGGTCTTCTCGCCGGATGCCAACTGCCTGCGTTCTTTCACAGGTAAAGTTTAGCCGCAAAATCTGCCCGCTAATGTCCTGGCTCTCGTCAAAGCCCAGGTAAAAGGTATCGCCTATTTGGGGAGTTGTTCCATCAAAAGCAAGGAGAGTTTCTACTCCCCCCAGGCGGGGCAGGTAATCTTTGTGAAACTCCTTTTCGCGCCGGGCCTGGGTCAGTTTGGGGGGACGAATGGTCAACTTTTCGTCGGTGGTAAAAATGACCTCTGCCTCTTCATCCGTTTGCTGGGTAGCAACTTCTAAACCCTGGGGCACAACAGCCACGGTTTCATCTTCGGGGTTAATGGGGAAAGGCGTGGAGAGGCGAAACGTTAGCTCGGTTCGGGCGCTGCTGGCCGATTGAAGTTGGGATCCCAACAGTTCAAGGAACTTGATATAATTCTTTTCCGGAACACGATTGAGCCGGTAAACAATCTTTTCCGTCATCCAGGCAAACAACTCAATCAGGGTGATGCCGGGATCGCTCAGGTTGTAATCGGTCCATTCCGGGCAGTAACCAATAATGCGTCGCCGCGCTTCGTCTACCAGGTCACTCTGAAAGCGCAAATCATCCAGATTAGGGGCCGGTAATGACATAATTACTCTCTCCTCTGTGACTATTTTTTTAGTAAACTTACTCAAGTAATGTATCAGTGAGACAGTAACTAGTACACGGCGGCGTAAATCCTTCGGTAGTTTATGGAGTGAAAAAGTGCACTTTTTCACTCCATAAACTAAGCAACGCGCTGCTTGTAACTACCGAAAGACTTCCGCCAAGCTGTACTAGTAATTGGTAATTAGTAATTACAAGTTACCAATTACCAATTACCAATTACCAATTACCAATTACCCATCTTCCCCCATCAAATAGAAGGGGTACACAATGCTGCGTTCATTATGCGTATCTCTTACCGTGTATTTAATCTCGGCCAGCAAGGTTCCGCCGCCTGAAGCGGTAGACACCTCTATCTCCCGCACCTTGATGCGAGGTTCCCAGCGGTCCAGGGCTTCCTTAACATAGTAAATCAGCAACCCTTCGGTAGCGGCGTTATTGGGAGCAAAAACCAGTTCGTGAATACGGCAGCCAAATTAAGGGCGCATCACTCGCTCGCCCGGCGCTGTTTCCAAAATAATGCGAATGGACTGTTGGATATCACGCTCGCCGCTGGCCAGGGCAACCTCTCCCCGGGGATTGACCTGAAGGGGGAAGGCCAGGCCCTGCCCCAAAAATTCTCTGTTTCTCAAGTTTTCCATATCACACCTTACCCGCCAATCAAAACAGTTGGACACCCAGCCGCAATAGTATCGGGAGGACCGACGCAAGTGGCCACATCCCCCATCCGGGCGGCGGGCTGTCCTCCAATTAAAACGGTAGCGCTGCCCAATGTAATTGGTCCGCCCACATGAGGCACAGGCGGCGTGCCAGGCGTCACCATAGGGCAGGCATGCATATCTCCCAGCCGGGCCGCCGGCTGGCCCCCGATGAGGACCGTTGGGAATCCAACCACAATGCTGCCGCCGTGAGCCGTCATATCGCCCATTCGGGCCGCAGGTTTGCTCATAATATTATCTCCCTCAATGTGTCCTTTTTAGGCGTTGGTCTTGGTTTCGGCCGGCTAATGTTAAAACCATAATGCGTAACGAGTAACGCGTAAAAGGTTATGCATTACTCGTTACGCATTACGGTTAACTCTGGTCCAATATGGCCTAATTGAAAATCATCGCCCCTTTTTAGATTTTTGACCCACTTGTTAATTTATCTTAACCAGAGCGCCTTTAACCTCGGTCATAGCAGAACCATTAACGCTGACCGTAGCACCCTTTAGTTCTGCCTTGGCCGTACCCTCAAGGGCGAGTTGCAACCCTTTGATGGTACCATTTCCCGTGGCTTTGAGATCCAGATTACTGGTGGCCTCAAGATTCAGATTACTGGTGGTTTTGAATTTGCCGTTGGCCTTCGATTCAAGCGTCATATCCTGAGTGCTGTTGAGCGTAATCTTACCCTTGGCCTCAACCGTAAAATCGCCGTCTGTTGTAATTTTCATGCTATTCTGGGCCGAGTCAATCTCAAACCCATTCTTTCCTGTCTTATCGTAGATGGTAATTTTCTCGCTGCCGTCGGTGTCATCCAGAGTGATGATGTGACCGGTCCGGGATTGTATAATGCGTAGGTTGGACTTGCCGCCGCTAGCTGCCTCACTATTTGGCTTGGGCGGCTTGTCTTTGCTATTCCAAAGTCCGCCAACAATATAGGGATGATGGACGTGGCCGTGCTCAAAGGCGAGTAGCACCTCGTCGTTGACCTCGGGTAAGTAGAAGAAGCCTCGCTCAGTCCCGGCGCCAGGAGCAACAATGCGAATCCAGTCACTTTCAATATTGTCGCCCAACCAGGGATACTTGACCTTGACTCGGCCCAAGTTATCGGGGTCATTGAGGTTAGTCACCAGGCCAACCGCCACCCCCTGCACAAGTCCCCGGCTCACGCCGTAGCAGTTGCTCGACTCGACCAAATGGCTAATGGTATTGGGCTGGCGGCCGCTAATGCTAAAGTGCGTTTCATAACCATCCTGGTTCTGAATGTGAGTAGCGGCAGTGACAAAATATTTACCGCTAAAGCGTTCTCCCACCCCTTTGATGGTAATGGTATGACCCGCTTTCACCCCGGGATGGCCATAGCAAATCCCCTCGGCTTGAATGAATTCGCCGCTGAGATCATTGGCCAGCCCCTTAGCCAGGGCCGTGGCTTCATCCGGCGTAAAAACAGGCCGATCAGTCACCACAGCTTCAGCTGCCCCAAAGGCGCTTTTCGCCGCATCGCCGCCGGTCTTGCTGATACCCCCCTGCTTCAAAGCCGAAGGCGGGCTGGCTTCGGCCTTGATCTCCTTTTTCTGTTTGTGATCCCAGCCCAGAACCTTTATCTTATCAGCCTGATGCGTGCCGGCCAGAATGGGTCGGAATTCTATCAGATTCGTGCCGAACTCAAGTTCCGGGCCATCGCCCAATTTCACATCGCCTTTCTTAAAGTACAGCGTTCCGTCCGCGGCAAATACCTTGTAGCCAATGCGTTCTGCCCGCGCCTGTAAAAATTCCATATTGGTTTGATTGTTCTGAATCACATAATCGTATCTAATGAAGGTATTATCGATTTGAGGGGACAGACCTACCTCGCCGGCAATTTTGCTAACAATATTGCTATCAGATTGCGTCAGGAACGTCCGCGTTTGTTTTCCCCGGTGTAAACGATGAGATTTATTGTAGCCTCTCACCAAAAAAGTTGTCTTACCTTGGGAAAAGTTCGGCTCCAGGGCCGCAATTTCTCCTTTCATAAGTAGGCCCTCTTGGCCTCCCACATCTTCCCCGGCCCTGGC
>JAJRVO010000004.1 GCA_024277275.1 Chloroflexota bacterium | reverse complement strand
ATGACGTATTTGGGCCAATTTTGGGTGTTGCGGGCAAAGCGCCACTTCAAACCGGCCGGAAATCCGCCGCCGCCGCGTCCTCTAACGCCAGAGGCCAGCACCTCTTCGATAACTTCTTCCGGGGTCATTTCCGTCAGAACTTTGTGCAGCGCCTTGTAACCGTCTTTGGCCCGGTAGTGGTCGATTTGTTCCGGGTCGATGATACCGCAATTGCGGAGCAGGATGCGCTCCTGCTTGCCGTAAAAGCCTATCTCGTGCCATTTTTCAATGACGGTTTCGCTGGCCGGGTCATGATACAGGACCTTCTCAACCGGCTGGCCGCCGATGAGATGTTCGGCCACAATCTTTTTGACATCGCGTGTTTTGACCTGGGTGTAAAATGTTTCATCGGGGTAAACGACCATAATCGGCCCTTGCTCGCAAAAGCCAAAGCAGCCGGTGCGCCGCACTTCTACCTGGCCGTTAAGCCCTTGTTTGTCCAACTCCTCTTCCAGCGCAAGCTGCACTTCTGTGCTGGCCGAGGAGGTACAGCCGGTTCCTCTACAGATAGCCACCCACCGGTGTTCCGGGTTGGTGACAGCCTCTAGCGCCTCGGCCGGGATTGCCATCATTTCTTGTACGCTCATTGTTATCCTCTCTATCCCTAAGCCCCAGCCGCTTTTTGGGCATCTTTGATATGTTTTTGAACTTTACGGACCATCATTTCCGGCCGCATCCGGCCCATCACCTGGTCGTCAAGAATGGTCACGGGAGCCAGAGCACAAGAACCCAGACAATAAACAATCTCTATGGTCAGATCGCCATCCTCAGTGGTTTCGCCGGGTTGGATGTGATAGCCGTCCCCCAAGGCTGTCACCAGCAGGGGCGTACCCTTAACGTGGCAGGCCGTGCCGTCGCACAATTTGAGGATGTGCCGGCCTCGTTTCTCAAGGTAAAACTGGGCGTAGAAAGTAGCCACGCCGTAAACTTTACCTATCGAAACGCCCATCTTATCGGCAATCAGTTGCAGCGCTTCTTGTGGCAGAAAACCGTAGATGTCCTGCGCGTTCTGCAAAATAGGGATTAAGGCCCCTTTTTGCTGACTGTACTTTTGAAAAACCTCGTCCATCAGGGCAAGGTCAATGCCGTTTTCGTGTGTCACACCTGTTCCTCCTTTTTGTAGGTTGTTATGATTTAAAAGGGTTATGATGCGTGATGCGCAAGATTTTACGTATCATGCATCACTTTCAGCAAAAATGACTAGTCATATATTGACATAATGCCTTCAACAAACGTCTATAAACCCGCTCTAACTATAAATCCATTGTCCACTATAAAACAGTGACAGTTATCCTTATTATCAAGGACAAATGTCATCATTTTTATTTATTATAAAAAATGGGGGGGATTAAGCCGTGAGGGGTAAAACACGCTTGTGACCCCAGTCAAAATAACACATTGTGCTAAATTTCTCATATTATATGTATTTTGCGTGAAAGAAAAAATTTCCACACTACACATTGTTACTTGCTTCACAAATATTGCTTTGCGGGGGTGGGATAACAGGGATTATCATAACCAAAAAGGCGTGAGGGATAATCTTCCTCACGCCTTTTTGTTACAACAAGCCCGGCTTATTCTTCTGGCGTATCCTCAAACGTATCCTCAAAACTGGTCCATTGCTGGGTCCAGGATGTGCGACCGTCACCGTCCAGGTCAAGATAGCCGCGATAGATGACGTAAATGGTATCAGCCTCTCCGGCCCAGAACATCCGACCATTGCGAAACTCTTGAAACGCCCCCAGGCTGTCTCTGGCTTCGTTGACGGCATGGCCCAACCGCTGCCGGCCATCGGGGCCAATCTCTTCCCAGTAGACTTTGGCAAAACGGTCGCCCACTTTGTAAAAGCCGGGCGGGGTGGGAGCGTAGCTGTGAGCGTCAACCAGCGCCCGGTCGCCGTAGCGGATGAAAGAGCCATCATCTTCAAATAAAACATAGATGGGATCGACATTGGCTACGGTATCGGTTTCCAACCAGAGCAGCCAACCGTGTTCAAAGATTTGCACGGCGGCACGGGTGGCGTGTTCGTCTCGCCGGAAGTTGGTGTAGGGACAGCCCAACGGGTCCTGGACTTCGGGATGCTCGCGCCAGGCGTTGCCAAAGCCGCGAATGGGTTCAACGCCGCAGATGTACGCGGCGGTATCGGGATTGATGACATCGCGGATGATGGCAAATTCCAGCGTCTCATTGGTTTCAGGGCGAGAAATTGTCAGGACAACCTCGGTTCCTTTGGGGCCGCGAATTAGCATAACACTTTCGTAAGCGAACAATGTGGTGGCATCTTTACCGTCAATTTTGATGATAATATCATCTTGCTTTAGCCCGGCCATATGCGCCGGATAGCCTTTCATTACCCCGGCAATCGTCAAGCCATTCCGATTGTTGGATACCCGAATACCAACGCCTTCGTAGATGTTAGAATTTTTGACCTGTTGCTGCCGTTGCTCCGGCTTCAAGGCGCTGGCGTCAATGGCAGGCAGGAATTTGATGAGCGCTTGATGTTTGACCAGATCACCGGCCAGCCATCCCGTCTGTCCTCGATATTTGATTTGCAGCCAATAACTGTCTTTGGCCCGGCCTTTGACGATGATGGTATTGCTCTGGTAAATGGTATTGATGACCTTAAAGTCTGTGCCGGGACCGCTGCGCACATAGGCTGCCGGGTCATCTTTCAATTCTGTCCACAACGTTGCCAGGGTTGTCTGGCGGGGATACAGTGTTAACACGGCTGGTGGCACGTCAATAATTTCCGCATCGTCAAAACTGTCACCCTTCAACGGAATAATTGAGTTGTGGGTAAAATAGTACACCGAGCCATTTTGTCGCAGAAACGTGCGATTTTTCAGACCTACCCGCACGGGCAAAGCCTCTGCCAGAGAGCTATCCAGGCGGCCAATTGTCGCGCCGCTATAAGCCGGGTGGTTGACGACATCCTTCCAGGCGTTTACCTGCCACCGTTGCCCCTTGACCACCCAGTAAATATTGTCCCGGTCATCCCGGACAAGTCTGGTCAGGACGCCGGTTATCGGCATCGCCGCTAAAACGTCATCGTCCACTTTAATCACATCCTGGCGACGAAAACCGAAGGCTGAAAACGTACCGGCATCGTAAATAAATTGCCGTGTACCGGCCTCGGTGACGTAGTAAAGAGCGTGGCTGCTCCCTTTGAGCAAAGTCCCCGCCTTATAGGTTACCGTTGGGGGTTTGTTTTCTGCCACACGCTCAGCAGACGCAGGGCCTGCCTGGGTTTGACCGGATACTGTTCCCTCCGGCCCCGCGGCCATAGCCTGAGTAGCGCCATAAGCCGTCATCAAGACAACGGCGACCACGCCAACACTTAAACTTAAAACCGTTCTTAAACTTGAGAATTTCATTGTGAGAGACTCCTTTCTAAACTTGGTTAAATTTATTAGATACTCTCACTATATTCAATCTCAAGTAAAAATGCTGGACATAATTCTCCCCAAATTCTGACCAAAAGCTGACGCCGCGAGTT
>JAJRVO010000398.1 GCA_024277275.1 Chloroflexota bacterium | reverse complement strand
TGGATTATAGCGTTGATTGAGCAGAAAGGAAATTTGAAGGGTTACGCATTTTTCTCCGAATTGTCGGAGCGGGGTTTGCAAAGCCGCTACCAACTTTATGGAGCGCCAATAGGGTAAAGTGTTGGTATACAACTTTGGTTTTAGCCAAAGTCCTGTTACAATTAAGAGATTGGGGGGATGAGTAAATAGTAATTGGTAATTAGTGATTGATTAGCTCTAATTACTATTTACCAATTACCCAATATCCAGGGGGAATTGAACTTGAGGTTGCGTATTTGCTTTGTCGTTATCACGCTGTTTTTAATAACGTCGATACCCGTTCGGGCTGAAGAAACTCTAACTCTTGATGTGCGGGTTGGGTTTGATGCTTTTTATAAAACAAACGCCTGGACGCCTGTTTGGGTGACGGTGGCTAATCAGGGCGCAAACCTGCAAGCAGAATTGCGCGTGCGAGACGACCAGGTCGGCTTTAACGCATCGAACATTCTGTACGTTTACCCCGTCGATTTGCCCGGCCAGTCGCGCAAGCAATTTACGCTTTACGTCCCCCTGCGTGGGCAACGCCGGTTAACTATAGATTTGGTCGACAACGAGGGCAATCTCCTTCTTACCCAACACAGCAACATTGAAGCCTTGAGCGAGGGCGCTTTTCTGGTTGGCGTTGTAGCAAGCGATTCTTCGCTGCTGAACGGGCTGGCTAAGTTTAAAACGGCCGGCGATGAGCGGGTGGCGGTGGCCCATCTAAAGCTGGACAATTTACCCCCAATCCCCAAAGTTTGGGACGGATTGGACATGCTGGTTTTTAACGATGTTGACACCACTCGCTTAACGCCCCGCCAACGAGATATTTTGGACAATTGGGTTAGACGCGGCGGACGTTTAGTGACGGGGGGCGGCCCAAATGCAAGGCAAACCATTGCCGGGTTGATGTCTTTGCTTCCCTTTGCCAACATTATAAATCAAACACTGCCCCACCCCCTGTTTGCGTTGGACAGTTTTGCCCAAATACGACTGGAAGATCGCGGGCCTTACGTAGCGGCGGCGCCCACCAATGTCACCGGCCGGGTTATGGTTAAAGAGGGAACCTGGCCGCTTGTTGTCTCGCAGGAGCGGGGTCTGGGCCGGGTTCACTACATAGCCTTTGACCTGGGGCTGGCTCCGCTGGATACCCTGAGCGGCGAGTCTCAATTTTTTCCGCAACTGACCGGACAATTTCAACCCCCGCCAAAAGACTTTTTAGATAAAGCCGGAACGCGCAATATGCGCAGCAGTCTGGCTCTCATTCCAGATCAGACTCTGCCTACCCCCGGCACGGTGGCTATCTATCTGATAATTTACGTTTTGGTTTTGGGACCGGCCAACTATTTTATTTTAAGCCGGATGAAACGACGCGAATGGGCCTGGTTCAGCATACCCATCATCATTATCTTGTTTAGCGCTTATGGTTATTTTAGCGGGTTTCGCTTGCGCGGCGGGCGAGCGTTGGTCCGGCAAATAGCCGTTATCCGGGCCGAAGTTGGCGCGCCGCTGGCTGATATAGACACTTTTGTGGGCGTTTACTCTCCCTTCCGTGCCGACTACGCCCTGGAAATTGACGCAGAGACCACCGTACTGGTTCAATCTTTGCCCGACAACTACGGCCTCCACAATGAACTAACCGTTACCTCCGGCCACCCGACGACAATTGAAAACTTGCGGAGCGATATCGGCGGGATGCCCGGTATTATGGTCTACAGCCACATCGCTTCGCCGCAAATTACCGCCAATTTAAGCTACAGTCGCGCCGACCACCGCATTTCTGGTTATCTTGTCAATAATACCGGCCGGCCCATTACTTATGCTCAGCTTGTGGTAGAGGGCGCAGTTTTGCATTTAGGCGCGCTTCCTTCCGGCAAAACGCAAATTGACGACATAGTCTCTGACCTGGATACTTTTGGACGTTTTTACAGAAGTATAGACCCCGGCGACAACCCGCGAGAAATCCTGAAGTTAGCCGGCCGGGATACGGCTGTAAAAACTATACTTGGCCTCAATAACGGAGTACACAGCCGGCCAGACTTTGCCGGGTTACATTTGGTCGGTTGGCAAGACGGGAGTCCAATGCAAGTTGAACTGACAAATACCAATGGCGATAAAATGGATGAGACGCTTCTGGTGGTTGGGTTGCCGGTTGTGGTAAACTAGGGAGTAGGAAGTAAGGAGTAGGAAGTAAGAAGATACACCTCCTACTCCCCGCCTTTTACGGAGTAACTATGCCTCCTATCATCGATGTCGAAAATTTAACCAAACGTTACGGCGACCGCGCTGCGGTGGACAGTATCTCCTTTAGCATTGAGCCGGGGTCCATTTTTGGATTTATCGGCCCAAACGGCGCGGGCAAAACCACAACTATCCGCATTTTGACGACGCTGCTCAGGCCGACCAGCGGTTGGGCAACGGTAGACGGCCACTCCATAACCGACGAGCCGTATGCCATTCGTCGCATTGTGGGCTATATGCCCGATTTCTTTGGGGTTTACACCGATATGACCGTTTGGGAGTATCTGGATTTCTTTAGCGCTTGTTACAATATCCCCGCTTCTCAGCGCCCCGGACTGGTGAAAGATTTGTTGGCCCTGGTCGACTTAAGCCACCGGCGAAATGATTTTGTCGATGCCCTTTCCAGGGGGATGAAGCAGCGGTTGTGCCTGGCCCGCGCCCTGGTGCATGACCCCAAGGTGCTGGTGCTGGATGAACCGGCCTCCGGATTAGACCCTCGCGCCCGCGTCGAGTTCCGCGCCCTGCTGGCCGAGTTGGGCAATATGGGCAAAACCATCTTCCTTTCCTCCCACATCCTGGCCGATGTTGCCGAAATTTGCACCGAAATCGGCATTATTGAAAACGGGCATATTGTTACTCACGGTAACATTGAAGCGATAAAACGCCATCTGCAAGAGGAACATCACCTGTGTATCCGTGTATTGGGGGATAGCGTTGAACAGGCAAAATCAATACTGGCTACCATACAGGGCGTGCAGCAGATGGAGACAAAAGCTACCGGCGATGGCGATTGGAACATACTGGTTCAATTTAGCGGCGACAAAGCGGCCATCAGCCACCTGCTCAAACAACTTGTGCTGGCCGATGTGCCGGTGCTGGCCTTTGCCGAAGAGTCCGCCAGCCTGGAAGACGTGTTTATGAAGCTGACCGAGGGCATTGTCTCTTGATTACCTCAAAAATTAACCCGATTATCATCCGCGAGATGCGCGGCCGGATGCGCGGCCGGCGGGCCTTTGTGGTGATGACCATATACCTGATGCTGATGAGCTGTATGGCCGGCAGCGTTTATACTTTTATCTACTCCGAGAACGTAAGCAGCAATGCCTACGGCCTGACCGCGCCCAACATTCAGTACGGGCCAATTATCGGCAAATCTATTTTTACCGGAACTGTCTTGCTGCTGCTGACCATTATCAGCTTTATTGCCCCGGCCTTTACCGCCGGAGCCATTGCCGGAGAGCGGGAACGGCAAACTTACGAGATGTTACTCATCACCCCCCTGCGCGCCGCTCAAATTGTGTGGGGAAAACTGGGGGCCGTTTTTACGTTTCTGCTGCTGCTTATTCTGGCCTCGCTACCTATCCAAAGCCTGGCCTTTCTCTTTGGCGGCGTAGTCCTGGCCGAGGTGTTAATTGCCGCTTTGGGCTTGCTGGTTACGGCGTTGGCCTTTGGCGCGTTGGGGCTGTTTATCTCCAGCCTGACGCGGACCACGATGGCGGCCATAATAATGTCATACGGCATCGGCATCCCTTTTATTTATGGATTGCCGTTTATACTGCTGTATCTTGGCTCGGCGGTTGCGCCCAATTTTGGCCTTTTAAACGCCCCTTCGCTGCCGATTATGTTGTTTCTGATTTACGGCCTCGGTTTTATAGCCAGTATCAATCCTTTTGGCTCGGCCATTCTCACCGGGGTAGCTGCCGCAAACGGCAAAGGGTATTTTTTCTTTACCGTAACAGTTGACACCGTTACCCTGTGGCTTGTCTCGCCCTGGCTGATATACGTGGCTTTTTATATCTTGGTAACGATAGCTCTGTTCCTACTTACAATTTGGCGCGTGGGTAGTGTTAGTAGTACATAACCTAACCTGGACAAGCCGGAATGGCGAATGAGCGAATGGCGAATGATGAACCGCTATATTCGCCATTCGCCATTCGCAAATCCGCCGCGTTTACAGTGATTTTTCTTGCCCAAAAAGCAAACTTTTTTGATAAGAGCCTATGAAACCCTTTTCCTTTTTGGCCCAAAATCCAATCATCGTTCGCTCCCTTCGCAACCGAAAATTAAATTGGCGAATGATGGCGGCGCTGGGGCTGGCAATTCTGGCTTATTGTCCGGTTTGCCTGGTGATTAGCCCGTACACCTTAAACAGCCTCTTTATCGAGTCGAGAGATTTTTTTATCGACCTGGCAGAGGTTGGAACCATTGTTTTCAACGTCACCGCCATTTTTATGTTTGTTATTGTCACCCTTTTTGCTCCCATCATGTCTGCCGGGGCTATTGCCGGAGAAAGACAACGCCAAACGCTGGACCTGCTGCTGGTCACGCTGCTCCCAACGCGCTCAATTGTGGTGGGTAAATTAGTTTCTTCCCTCATTTATACCATTCTTCTCATCGCCGTGGTCTGGCCGGTGATTCTGTTTTGTCTGGTCATAGGCGGCGTAACATTCATCGAAATCATCATCAGCGCGCTGCTGCTGCTGGTCACGGCGTTGGCATTTACAACCATCGGGCTTTTTGTATCGAGCATAGGCCGGACCATCACCAACGCCGCTATGCTTACTTACGGCCTGGTTATGCCCGCTATCTTTATTGCGCCGCCCCTGGTCATGCTGCTTATCACCATCGCCCTGAATTTTCTGTCTGGCGGCTTTTTCTCGGATTTTGAAATTGCGGTCAACTTTTATGGTTGGGGATTGGTTTTGAGTTTAAACCCCATCGGCGCGGCTATCTACTCGGCTGTTTTATACGCTCAGGATGAAAGTGTTTTTTGGGCGTCGGTTTCATTTACCCCCCAGCAAACCTATTACTTGTTATCGCCCTGGTTTATCTATATAATCACTTACAGCGTCATTACCTTATTTTTAATTCAGCTAACAACCAGGCGACTGGCAAGGGCCGGCGAGTAGAATTATGCAACCCCCAAATAATCCAGCCAAACCTTTAACAACAGCCTTACAGGATGCCGATCGGCGTTTGCGTCTGCAAAAAATGCTGCGTCTGGTTGTTCCAACGCTCGCTATCGGTTTGTTGGCGACACTTTTGTTGACTTTACTGGGGCGATTTTATCCACTGGCGTTTCCCATTGTGCTGTTAGCCGCCGGATTAGGCGTTACGTTGTTGGGACTGCCGGCATCGCTGCTCTACGGCTGGTCCCGTTCCCCATCTCCCCCGGCCATAGCCCGCCTGCTCGACCATCGCCTCAACCTGGATGAACGCTTGTCTACCACAATGGAACTGTCCACG
>JAJRVO010000397.1 GCA_024277275.1 Chloroflexota bacterium | reverse complement strand
TTTCCCAGTAGAGAGTTAATTGGTAATTGGTAATTGGTAATTGGTAATTGGTAATTGGTTGGCTATTTTCGTCGGTTAGACCGTAGCCGCGCAATAAAATTACTGGTGGTTCGCCAAGTTTGATGGATAAGGGGATTTGGGGATTAACCTCATCCGACGATAAGACAGCAGTCGGGGGAGAGCCTCCCACCTTGACCGGGCCAATTCTAACGCTGTTTTGATCAATCGGAGCGCCATCGCGCATAATAGGCAAGGGCGAGGCCGTGGGATCGGCCTGGTCGTACAAGCCGATGTCTATGGCGTAAATACCGTCGGGGGCATCGGCGGCAACCGGCAGATTAAAGGCATCAATCACGACTTCACCCTGTTGCCACAACGTGGTATTTGACGTTTCCTGGGGCCAACGGTCGTAGCCCCCCCAGTTTTGCTGTTGGTTGTCTAACAAATGATTAAAGGTAACGTAAGTTTCATGCATACGGCTTGAAGCCTGCCAATAGAGCGTAATAGGGAAAGACCCGCCCGATTCGGCTCGTTGTGTGGGTAGATCATACCCCAGTAAGATTAACTTATCTCCAAAATTAGCGTTAAGCGGTCTGGCAATGTCAGGTATATCCAGGCTGTAGGGTTGGCTCTGGTAAGGTAAACGATAAATTTTAAGCGCCGGGCCGGGTTGCAGCCGTTGCAGCGTTTCGGCAGCCGGGCCGTAGAGCTGGTCCAAATAGAACCATCCCCCGTAATCAGGACGGCGATAAGGATTAAATATTTTAATCAGGGTTGCTTTTTCTTCCAAAAAAGCCAGTTGTTCAAGCCTGGCTCTTTCCGACACAGGATCGGCGCGCACGCGGTCAAAAATAAAGTTGCTCAAGGCAATGATTTCTGTTTTGTGGCCGGCATAATGGTCAACATCATCTTTAGTTGGGCCGCGTTCATCTAAATGAATCACCTTGTAAGGCCAACGATTGTCGATAAAAAAAGTGGCAGGTAAAATAGAGTAACTCTCTTTGGTGATGACGGTATCTTTGGAAAATTCTTGTGTCGCCCATTCGGTGGCAACTTGCCGGGTATCGGGCAGGGTCAGCAGATGATTGAACCAGATTAAGTTGGTTAGCGGTTGAGCTAATAACACGCCAACAATCAGCGGCCAAAGCAGGGTCGGATATTGCCGCAGCGGCAGCCAACGAGACTCCAGCCGGGCCAGGGCCACAGCAACCAACACCGCCAACGGGGGTATCGCCGGCAATAAAAATCGAGCAAAGAGAATTTTTTGTCCCCCCATATAAGCAAACAACGCAACGGGAAAAACAGCCACAACTATCCCCAGGTAATGACGTTGCCACAACACAACGCCTATTGCTATCAGCGCAGCCAGAAGCATCAGCCACCCCATCCCCCAGCCAAGAACATAGGTATAAAATCCCCAGCCGGTTGAGGGAGTCATTTGCAAGCCCTTGTAACCCTCGGCCCCAAATTGTAAATGCTCGATCATATTCTGGATAAAGTGAGAGAAATTCCAAAAGATGTGAACGGAAACAAGCAAGTAGGTTGTTAGTGCAGTCAGAATACCCCATCCTAAAAGCGCATGGTCTTTCAGTGTAAACAGACTCTTGAGGACACGACCGTTGTTAAGCAAACCAAAGATGTGAGCAAAGATTAAGACCAAAACAACAGCCCCGCCCGTCAGTTTGGATGCTGCGGCCAAACCTGCTGCAATACCGGCGGCCAGATAGAGTATGGTATGTTTATGTTGCAAAAGGCCAACGCTGAAATAGATAGCCAGCAACGCAAAAAAAGTTACGGCGGTATCATTTACTGCAAAATGGGACTCACGGGCCGGAAGGAAGAGGCCGCTGAGCAAAATCATAGCCGTTAAGCCCGCTTTTTGATTGTGCAAACGCTTGCCCAGAGAATAGGCCAAAGCCACGGTCAACATACCAAAGGCTACGCTCCACAAGCGTGCAAAGGTATAGGCCGTTGTTATCCACTGGGCAGAGGGGGTAAAGGGCGACAAGGCAAACCAGGGCCAGTAGGCAACCACCAACGTATAAACATAAAGCGGTGGATTGACAAAACCCACTTCCATGTGGCCGGTAGTATGCCAACTTAGGGCCAGATTAACATATTGGCGCTCATCGGGGTGAAACTCGTAAGGCAAGCCAAAATCAAGACCCCACACCCTTAGAAGAAAGGCTAACCAGAGGCAAAGTAAGGGGAACACCCGGTAAGAAACACGAAGATTTCCGAATTTCATACGGATTTTATCCAACGAGGTGCAAATTTATCCCGTTGCAAGATGACACACTCGTCACAATCTTCATTCACTTGACCAACCCCTCTTCAACAAACATCTCATATAGCGCATTGGCTACCAGGCTATGCACCAACTCGTTGGGGTGTGAGTCTACCGGACTGGCCATGCGATCCTTCACCGGAATATCCTTAATTAACTCTGCTACATCAAGCGTTGGCACACCTATTTCTTGATACAACCTGATAACCCGCTCGGTTACAGTCCGGCTTCTTTCCGTGAAGTCCATACTAGGAAAAACCACAACAATTAGCGGTATCCCCTGAGATTGCGCCCCTTCATAAATAGAGAGCAATTGCTGCTGGTGAATCCACCAGGAGTCGGGGTTATTATAAACATCAAGATACCACTGCCACTGCACATCGGGTTGGCCGGCCTGCAACACGCGATACAGTCGCCAATACAAAAAATTAAAGGCGTAAGAATTGTTGGTAAGCAGCGGTATTTCCGGCAAAACTTGCGGGCCGCCGCCAGGTCTGTTAAGCCACTGTTGCTCAAGCACTGCACCTTCAATATCGTTGATAACGTAAGAAAGGACAAGAATATCGGGCGAATAAGGGTAGCCAAGAGCGTATTCAATGTGATGTTTTGTGTTTGTGCCGCCTCTGCCCACATTGAAAACCACGTAATCATCGCCAAGTTTCTGTCCCAGCCTGTTTGAGAAGCGGTCTTGGGGATATTCAATGCCATCTCCATGCACAAAAGAATCTCCCACAACCATCACTTTGGTTTTTCCGGCCACCATCTCGTCGGTCCACTCTACATCCCGGAACCCCAAAGAGTTGTAATCTCTCTCCTTGTTGGCGTATCGCTCGCGCCAGTTTTGCCGGGCCAGTGTGCCTATTGAGTCGGGTTGAGCAAAAAAAACTTTAAAATAAAACTCTACTCCCATGCAGGTTACAAATATTGACAAAGCCATCAGGATTAAATTTTGAAGAACAGCATTGGCCCGTTTATTCCGGTATAAATAAACCGAAGTCGCAGTTAGCCCCCCTCCGATTATGAATAAAATCAGGAAATAACCAACCCAATAATTCATCCTTAATCATTCCCCTTCAACATCTGTAATCGTTATTTTGTTCTTTCTGTAAACAGCATGATAACGGGTTCTTCTAAACCTCAAATCCAAAACCAGCGCCAGCCCAATGAGAATTACCGTTGCGACGCTAATGTACAAGCCAACCTTAAAAGAAACGGGTTCATAAATAAATTCGACCTGGTGAGTTCCGGCCGGAACCTGCACGCCGCGCATCATCAAATTGGTTGCATACAAGGGTTTTTGAACACCATTGACGTAAACATTCCAACCCGGATAGTAAATATCCTGGTTCTGACGTTTTCTGTGGTCACTGGCGAAAACCTCCCATAGAGGCCGAAATGAGGAGATTATGTAACCAATTGTCGTGGTAAACACGTCCATTGAGCTTATGAGCGGGGGATTGGTACTCCTTAGCCACTTTA
>JAJRVO010000396.1 GCA_024277275.1 Chloroflexota bacterium | reverse complement strand
GTTGTTATGGTATCCTCAATGTCGTTCATCTTTTCCAACGTATCTTTCTTGACCTTGAAGGCTATCGCCTCTTCGCTGGAGTTGCTTAATGACACCACCACTATATCTAGGGTCTTGCACGGAAAATCCCAAAGAGCCAATAAAATTCTCTCATTCAGCTAATTCTGCTCTAAACTGCGTAAGTACTAGAGTTTTATAAGTTTGTCTCCCCAACTCACCCAACTCAATTACTGGTGATTCGCTTGTGCCAGCGTTGTAAGTCGGGCAGATGTTGGGCGTAATGCTCCCAGGTTTCTTCGGCAATGTTGGCTTGCACAAAGTCATCGTTGAGTCGCTCTGCCGGAAATTGACGGATAGCCTGGAGCATAGCCTGGTGGGCGGCGCGGAAATCATATTCCACCTCTTCCCAACCCCACTCTTTCCGTTCCTGATAAGTCTCTTGATTGAGCGCATCGATATCGGGCTTGGCCTGAAGGAGAGCGTCAGTATCGTGAGACGCTTCGATTAATGAGGCATAACGCCATTCCCAGGCCGCAATGTGAGCCAGCACATCTTTTACCGACCAGCCGTTAGGCAAGCCGGCCTCTTCTACAGCCGTTACCGGCACACTCCAATACAAACGCACAATATCGGCGTAGCCACTTTCAATCTTCCGGATGATGGCTTCTGCCGTAGCCTCCATAATTTTTATCTCCATTGAACATTCATCTCCATTGATGATTATATTATGGATAACACAAACGTATCTGTAAACTTAAGCATTTAAGGCAGTACCGAAAAAACAATTGTCCCAAAATTTGTGATGCGTGATGCGTGATAAAACCCCTTTTTACGCATCACGCGAATTTGCGACAAGTTTCGGAACTGTTTTACCAATGTGTATTGTTGCCAAATTTTAAGAAAAGTCAACTTTGGGTAATAGGGTTAAACAAAAGAACCCCAAGGGATTTTTAAGACCTTGGGGTTGGGTTGTCATTCAATGACTTGCTGTTAGTTCAAAACCGTCAATGTTGGATCGGCCTGGAATTGACGAGGGGCGTGGACAAGGTTTTGCACGCTTATGGCAGCCGCTACTTTTTGAGCCACGGCTCGGATGGCCTGCGCCGCCGGCGACTCAGGGTCGCGCACTACAATGGGGGTTCCCTCGTCGCCGCCCTCTCGAACTGCCGGTTCTAAAGGCACTTCGCCCAGAAACTCAGCGTCAACCTCTTTGGCCATATCCGCGCCGCCGCCATGTCCAAAAATATCGTAGCGATTGCCCGTATCGGGAGCCACAAAGTAGCTCATATTTTCAACCACGCCCAAAACGGGAACATTGAGCTGCTTGAACATCTCCACGCCGCGAACCACGTCGCTTGAAGCCACCTTTTGGGGCGTAGTGACCACAACGGCCCCGGTCATGCTCAGACTTTGGGCTAAACTCAGGCTGGCATCGCCTGTGCCGGGGGGTAAGTCAATTAGCAAGTAATCCAAATCTCCCCAATCAACCTCTTCCAAAAACTGGCGAATAGCGCTGTGAATCATTGGACCGCGCCAGATAACGGCCTGGTCGGGGGGAACAAGAAAGCCCATACTCATCAACTTTACGCCGTGGGCTTCAAGCGGCATTATTTTGTTGTTTCGGCTTTTGGGCCGCTCGTCAATCCCCATCATAATGGGGATGTTGGGGCCGTACATATCTACATCCAACAGGCCAACCCTGGCTCCGTCCAGAGCCAGGCTAATGGCCAGGTTGGTCGCCATAGTGCTTTTGCCCACGCCGCCTTTGCCGGAGGCTATGGCAACGGCATTGCGTACCCCGATGTTCAGTTTGCCCATCAAACGAGCGTCAGCCGGGATATTCGAGTCGAAATTGACGGTTACTTTCTCAACGCCGGGGACGGTCATAACGGCTTCTGTCGACTCGGTTTCCATTTGGTTCTTAAGTGGGCAGGCCGGAGTGGTGAGCATAATGGTAAAATCAATATATCCACCCTGAATCTTTAGGTTTTTTATCATATCCAGAGTGACAAGGTCTTTGTGTAGTTCCGGCTCAATAACGTGGCTTAGGGCCTCCATTACTTGAGCTTCGGTTACATTTGGCATTTTTAGCTCCTATTTGAGTTTATGTGAGAGAGTTGGACAATTGCCCCAAAATAATTATTCAAAATTGTGTGACAAGTAACGAGTGATGCGTGAAATGATTTTTATCACGCATCACTTCAGTCGATACGATTTAAATCTTGGAATTTCCTTGATTATACCTCTAACGAGCGGCAGCTTGCTACTTGGGGTGAACCTCATAAACGCAGGCTCCATCCCCCTTTGCCAAATGGCCTTTGCGCACAACGTCTGCGTCCAGTAAATCTGCCAGCAAAGCCTGGTCGCAATCACAAGCCGAGCCGCAATCTGCGGCTACATGGATGATGGGGCAATTGGCTTCGCGCAAAATAAAGGTGTTGTCCTCATCCAATTCCCAGGTTGACATGTAGCCGTCCGCCTCTCTGAGTTCTGTTAATTGTGCCAGGCGTTTATCCAGAGTTACGCCGTTAATCCTTTGGCGATAAGCGTTGATAAGGTGCTCTGAACGCATCTGAAAAATAGCGTCAATGGCTTCTCGTCCATACAGCTCTTTAATTGTTTCTATTACAGTTGCCGCCAGTTCCTGGTACCGGCGCGGGAAGAAGCTGGAAGCTGCCTCGCCCAGTTTGTACACAAAACTGGGGCGTCCCATACCTCGCTGCACCTCTTCATAGGCAACAAGCTGGTCGCCTTCTAATTTGGTTAAGTGACGCCGGACGGCCACAGAACTGATGCCCAAATACTCGGCCAATTCATCGGCAGTTAACTCTCCCTGTTCTTTCAACAAGGTCAAAATCCGACGACGAGTTGTAGGCATTTGTTTATGAATTAAAGAGCCACTTTTTTGACCTGTCATTTATAAACTCTCCAAACAAAGTAATACATCTAATAAACCCTAAAGGGTTTTAAAGTCTTTAGGGTTTGTATTTTGGAAAGATTATAGCACACATTTTTGAATTTGCAAAACTTTACAATATTTAATAACAAGATAGTTGACAAAGTACATGTAACATGCTAAAATAGCCACGAATTCGATATGCAATTATTTACTAATGACAAAGTTGCAAGGTTGCAAGGCAGCAAGGTAGCAACCCTGCAACCCTGCAACTTGAATAAAAAACAAAAAAGGAGTAAACAGGCATGACCTCTTCCCTCTCTATCAAAGATTTACATGTCAGCATTAATGATAAACCTATCATCAAGGGCTTAAACCTTGAGGTAAAATCAGGTGAAATTCATGCTATTATGGGGCCAAACGGCTCCGGTAAAAGCACTATGGCCTATGCCCTGGCCGGCCACCCCATGTACGAAGTTGAGGGGGGCGAAGTGTGGATGGACGGTATCAACCTGCTGGAACTGCCCCCGGATGAACGCGCCCAAATGGGTCTCTTTTTGGCATTTCAATACCCTACGGCCATTCCCGGCATCAGTATGGCTAACTTTTTGCGTACCTCGGTAAACGCGGTAAAAGGCAAAAACAACGGCAAAAAAGGCATCCCCATCACCGAGTTCCGCAAACTGCTGATGGAAAAGATGGCCCTGCTAAAGATGGACAAGAGCTTTGCCCGTCGCTACCTGAACGAAGGTTTTTCCGGCGGCGAAAAGAAACGGGCCGAGATTTTGCAGATGGCCCTCCTGGAACCGAAATTCGCCATTCTGGATGAAACCGACTCCGGTTTGGACATTGACGCTCTGAAGATAGTGTCCGAAGGCATCAATGCTATGACCGGCCCGGATCGTTCCTTTATCATTGTCACCCACTACCAGCGTATTTTGAACTACATCAAGCCTGATTTTGTTCATATTATGTACGACGGCCAAATTGTCGAATCCGGCGGCCCTGAGTTAGCCGCCCGCCTGGAAGCGGAAGGTTACGACCACCTGTATAAAAAAGCAGCCTAAAACAAAAGCGGAGTGAAAAATGACGACAAAATTCGACGTCGAGCTTGACGATTATAAATACGGTTTTAGTGTGCCCGAAGATTACGCCTTTAAGGCCGAAAAAGGGCTGGATGAGGAGAAGGTCAGACAAATCTCCTTGATGAAAAAAGAGCCGGAGTGGATGCTGGATTTCAGGTTGCGAGGCTACCGTCACTTTATGGAACGGCCTATGCCGCAGTGGGGTGGTCGGGGCCAACTCAACACCCTTGATTTTGACGATATCTACTACTACATCAAGCCGGTAGGCGCAGACAAAGCCTTTGAATCGTGGGATGATGTGCCGGACGATATCAAAAACACCTTTGACCGTCTGGGTATCCCCGAAGCCGAGCAGAAGTTCCTGTCCGGGGTTGGCGCTCAGTATGAATCTGAAGTAATTTATCACAGCATCATCGAAGACCTGGAGAAAAAAGGCGTTATCTTTAAGGATATGGACGCCGCTCTGCGCGAGCATCCCGATTTGGTCAAAGAGTATTTTACCACCGTAATCCCCGTTGAAGATAACAAGTTTGCCGCGTTGAACACGGCGGTTTGGTCGGGGGGCAGTTTTATTTACGTGCCGCCGGGGGTTCATATCGACCTGCCGCTGCAAGCCTACTTCCGCATCAACGCCCAAAATATGGGCCAGTTTGAGCGCACCCTGATTATTGTTGATGAAGGCGCGTATGTGCATTACGTAGAGGGCTGCACCGCCCCCACCTACTCCACCGACAGCCTGCACAGCGCGGTGGTTGAAATCATCATTAAAGAAGGCGCTCGTTGTCGCTACTCCACCATCCAAAACTGGAGCAACAACGTTTACAACCTGGTCACCAAACGCGCCCAGGCTTACCGGAACGCAACGATGGAATGGGTAGACGGCAACTTAGGCTCCAAGCTGACTATGAAATACCCGGCCGTCTGGCTGATGGAAGAAGGCGCGCACGGCGAAGTGCTGTCGATTGCTTTTGCCGGTAAGGGGCAACTGCAAGACGCCGGCGGTAAAATTGTTCACGCCGCGCCCAACACCAGTTCGGTCATTACCAGCAAGTCTATTAGCAAGGGCGGCGGGCGCAGCACCTACCGGGGCCTGATTAAAGTGGCGCCGGGCGCAGTCAACAGCAAGAGCAACGTAGTGTGCGACGCCCTGATTTTGGACGAACACTCCGCCTCCGACACGTTCCCCTACATTGAAATTGAGGAGCAGGAAGTTACCATCGGTCACGAGGCCAGCGTGTCAAAAGTGTCCGAGGAGCAACTCTTTTACCTGATGAGCCGGGGTATCTCCGAAGTCCAGGCAGCCAATATGATTGTCAGCGGCTTCATTGAGCCAATTGTTAAAGAACTTCCGATGGAATACGCGCTTGAAATGAACCGCCTGATAGAAATGGAAATGGAAGGCTCGGTTGGATAAAATGACACAACAACTTGCAATTTCTAAAACCCAAGACAAGTTAATAGACGCGGGCATATTCTCCCGCAGCGATGTTGACGCGCTTTCCGCCGGCTTAAACGAGCCGGATTGGATGAGAGAAAAGCGTCAAATAGCCTGGTCGATCTTTGAAGAAACGCCAATGCCCACCACTTCTGATGAGGATTGGCGGCGCACCAGCCTTAGAAAAATCAAATGGAATAAATTTAACCCGACCAGGCGGTCTTCCCTGCTTAACGCCGGCGACAGTTGCAAGGCTCTGACCGAACTCCCGGAAGATATCCGTGACGCCGTGTCAGAAGAGTACGACGCAGCCGGTAGAATTGTAATTGCCAACGGCGAACTGGCCTGCTATGAATTTGATATGAACCTGGCCGAGCAGGGCGTTATCTTTTGCGACCTGTCAACCGCTGTCTCTGAGTACCCTGAACTGGTTCAAAAATATCTGGGAACCGAGGCTGTGCCGCCTTCAAATAGCAAATTTGCCGCGCTCAACAGCGCGTTATGGAAAGGCGGAGTTTTTCTCTACGTACCCAAAGAAGTAGAGATAGATAAACCGTTTCAAGTGGCTCTTATTTTGGAGGGCGAGGGCAGCGTCATTATGCCCCGCACCCTGATTGTGGCCGAACGTTTTGCCAACGTTAACTACATTGAAGAGTCCGTCTCTTACGGTGAGCATGGTCAGGCTCTAAATGCGGGCGTGGTAGAGATTTACGCTGATGACAGCGCCCAGGTTCGCTATGTTGATGTGCAGCGCTGGGGCCAGGATGTGTACAACTTTAACGTTAAGCGCTCGGTTGGACAGGATGACAGCAACGTTATCTGGGAAACGGGCCAGCTTGGCGGCCGCCTGACCAAAACCTACTACGACAGCTTGCTGCCCGGCAATGGCTCAAATATGGAGTTTAACGGCGTTTACTTTATGGAAGGCAAACAACACCTGGATATAGACACCCTGATACACCATATTGGGTTGGCTACCGGCGGCGATTTGCTGTTGCACGGAGCGCTAAAAGGTAAGGGCCGCAGCGTCTTTACCGGCTTGATTAAGATTGAGCCGACAGGCCAGCAAACCAACTCTTACCTCAAAAACGAGAACCTGCTGCTAGACCGAACCGCCCGGGCCGACTCGATTCCCAGCCTGGAAATTGAAGCCAACGACGTGCGGGCCTCTCACGGGGCTACCATTGGCAAAATTGTCGAAGAATACGTTTTTTACCTGATGAGCCGGGGTATCCCCCGCAACACCGCCGTGCGGATGGTGGTTGAAGGCTTCTTTTACAAAGTTTTTGACCGCATGTACAACGAACGCGTGCGTGAAAAGCTCTTTGATGCTGTGTCGGCCAAAATTGGCGATTAACACAAACTGCCGCCCCGCTCGTTCCCAAACCGGAGTTTGGGAACAAGCAAGAAACCCGCCACCTCAACTCGTTCCCAAACTCCAGTTTAGGAACGAGTAAGGATGTTATATGGACCGCCAATATTACATTGACCAATTACTTGAGCATTACGAGTCGTCCCAATAC
>JAJRVO010000395.1 GCA_024277275.1 Chloroflexota bacterium | reverse complement strand
GCTGTCTATTCCTTCGGCCTGGCTCAGAACAGGCTCAACCGGCTCGACCAGCAGGCCCGGATAGCCGGCCAGAACCTCGTCGCCCTCCGGCAAAGTAATCAGGATGTTCTGCGGCCGGTTGCACAGGTAAGTTTGGGCCACGCGCTGAACATCGTCCAGGGTAACGGCTTCGTATCGAGCCAACTCACCGGCGATGGCGGCAGGGTCATCAAAGGTGAGGACGGCATCTTGCAACCACTCGGCGGTACTCCGGGTTGAGTCGCGGAAGGAGGTGATGGCCCCCACTTGAACCTGTTTCTTGACGCGAGCCAGTTCGGCCTCGGTTACGCCGTTGGCGATAACGTCGTCAAACTCGGCTGTGATTAGGGCCTGGACCGACTCGGTGGTATCGCCGGCGTTTGGAAACGCGATGGCGTAGATAATGCCGGCTCCGGTGTAATCGACCAGCCCCACATAGGCGGCGGCAGCCAACCCCTGGCGCACAATATTTTGCTCAAAACGACTGCTATCGCCGCCGGCCAGGATATCGGTCAGCAAACTAAGGGCGTAAAAATCTGGGGTTCCGCGTGGCGGAGCAATGACGGTGGTTGCAAAACGAGACAACTCCACCTGCGGGTCGACCAGGGTTTCTTCATACCCAATCCGGCAGCCGCTGGCCGGGTCGGCGCGTAAGACGGGGAATTCATCGGGCAGGGGGTAACGGTCAAGAATGGGGACGACCGGCTCGCCGGCGGGGATGTCGCCAAAATAGGCTTGCACCAAAGTTTGGGTCAATTCAATATTGATGTCGCCGACAATGACCAGCGCGGCGTTGTTGGGTTTGTAGTAGACATCGTGAAAAGCGCGTATTTCATCCAGCGAGGCGGCCAGCAAATCGTCCGGGTTGCCAATCACCGAGCGCTCGTAGGGCGCGTAGCCTTGCAGGGGCAGGGTAAAGAGTCGCCGGTTAGAAACGCCGTAAGGCCGGTTGGCGACTCGCTGCCCAAACTCCTCCACCACCACGTCGCGCTGGGTTTCAAAAGCCTCTTGCGTGACGGCCAGCGAGGCCATGCGGTCGCTCTCCATCCACAGGACGCGGGGCAACTGGTTGGCCGGGGCCACTTCCCAATAGGCGGTTTTGTCGATAGAGGTGTAGGCGTTGTTGTTGGCGCCAATGGCCTCCAGCAGGGCGTGGTACTGGTCGTTGGCGATATTGTCTGAGCCTTCAAACATCATGTGCTCAAACATGTGGGCAAAGCCGGAGCGCCCCTCCGGGTCATCGGCCCCGCCAACCCGATACCAGATATCGACCGCCACCACCGGGGCAGAGTGATCCTCGGCCAGAATCACCCGCAGGCCGTTGGGCAGGGTGTAATCAACCAAGTCGAGCATATAATCTTCAAAATTGATTGAGTTCGGCTCTTGGGCCTGGGCCGGGCCGGTTGGGGTCAAGGTTAAGAAAGTGATCAGTAAAAGTAATAATGTGATTTTTTTGAGCATAAGAAGTCTCCTTGTATAAAAGGATGAATGATGAACGATGAACGATGATTAGTTCGCCAAAGGAATCATAGTCAAGGAAGATTAATTCACCGTGAATGGTTAGGCGTGAATTATTAGTAGAAAATGAATTGAGGGATGGTTAAAAGCTATCTACTCATCCGGCCAGCCTGCCCAGGCGTTGCCCCAGTGTTGCAGCCTGTGGGCAATCATGGCCGCCGATAACAGCGCGTGTCGCTGGCGGACGGGCGCTCTGTCCCGGTCGATGGACTGATTTCCTTTCCAGGTCATTACTTTTAGGGCGTAGAATAAAAGACCGACGTAATACTCTTGCATATCCGATGACTCAAATTTATCGTAGGCCAGGGCGCGCAGTTGGCTGATGGTTGAATATGCTTGGTCAAGGTCGTCAACGGGTTGAAATCGGGCAGCGAGATTAACAGGCTTGTCAAAAGAATCCGGGGCAAGCATTGCTTTTTCAAACTTATACAGAGCCGTCAGGTCTTTGGTTTTTAGCAGCTCAAATTTAATAACGGTTTCCAACTCGCCGAAGTCGCGCAAAACCGCGCCCCACCTGGTCTTGAAAAAGTCAATCAGCCACACTCTGCCGTCTTCATCGACAAACATATTGCGGCCGTTTAAATCGCCGTGCGTCCGGCACTCAAATTTCGGCACGGGAAAATCGACGCGGCGTTCTTGGGTAAATTTAAGCGGATTGGGCAAATCAATGGCTTGCCCATTTAGTTGTACTGTCAGGCTATCAGGCTTTTTATGCTCAAGCGTAAGCCCGCAGAACGGCTCGCCATTTGTCAATTGTCTGATTAGATCTGCTCTCTTTTTTTGCTGGTAGGACCGGTCTAAAATAAGTTGCGACTCGTAGGTTTTTGCCAGGGTATCGGGGCTGGGGTCAGACCAGTCTCGTTTGGCGTTGTACCAGTTGGCGCAAGTCTCGTTAAACAAGTAGTGCAAAGATTTATTGATTTGCTCCTGAGTGGTGGCCGGGTCGCGGTAGAAGGTGTTAAAGTCTCTGGGATTTTCTTTGGAGATTCCCATAAACGTAAACTTAAGCCCGCCCAGGTTTAGCGTTTCTTCCGGGTCGTCCGCAATATCAACAAGCTGCGTGGCCCAGCGGCCAACAAAAGGTTTTACGTATAAGTTGTAGTTTTGCAGCTCTGTGGCAATACTCTCGCGCCGGCCAAATTTAACCACCACATATTGGCCCGGCGTGCCTTCAACAATGGGCCGCATTAACACCACCCCGGAGCCGCCTCGACCCGGGGCCAGGTAATAGGCTTTAACCTGCAACTCGCGCCGAAACAGTTTCCGAAGGAGTTCTTCCACCTCTGTCAGTGCGGTTTTTTGTTGTTCGGCGTCCAGGTCTCTGTAGGTTTTCATTGTTTTAACCAGCTTGGCTAATGAAAAGGAGCCTTCAAATTCAATATTGAGCGAGGCGTTAATTTTTAGTTTTTCTTGCGCCGCTTCAATCTTTGGCACAAGTTCGTCAACCTTTAATTTGGGGTCTTTTAAGGCAAAGCCCGACATTGCCCCAACGGCGTGAGCGGCGGTGTCTCGAACCGGGCTGCCGGTTAAGCCAACAATCTTAACGGCATGCCCGTAACGGTTGTTAATCTCCTCGACCAGATCAAAACCGCTTTGGTCTAAACGGTCCTCGTCATCCTTAAGTCTAATATCGACCACGGACACATGGGGTTGGTGTAGCTCAATGCTGCGTATTGCATCTTCAGCATTGTTAGCGGTATAAACAATATAGCCTGCCCGTTCCAGGTTGTTTTTAAGGGCATTCAATACGTGCGGGTCGTTATCCACAACCAAAACCCGGCCTCGTTTGGATAACATGCCCGCCATTCGCAGCGTCTTTTCTATCTCGCGAGTAAAGGCGTCCTGGTCCAACTGCTTATCGATATATCCTTTTGCTCCCGCCTCAATGGCTTTTTTGTAGCCTTTAATAGAATAGGCGGCAGAAATCACGGTGACACACTTGCCCGCCTCAATGAGTTTCTGGATTTTTGACGGATTGGCTAACCAACACGCCTCATCAAGCAAAATTAAATCACGGGTTTGTTGTTGCGGTAAAGGTTGTTCAGGCAATTGGTCGATTATTGATACATCATATCCTCGCCTCAACATCCAGGCGGCGCAATCTTGCGCCCAATTTGAAGATTCTATGATGGTAAAATTGACTTTATGCACGTTAAGCCCTCCCAAGTGAGTTTGCTAATTTCAAGTTATTTCGGTAGGCCGGGTTCCCACGCCCGACCTGCGACAACCGAAAAGATTCGCAGGTGTTGAAATACCCAATCCTCTCATATCAAGTTATGGGCAAGTAAAATTCAATTTGAGTGCCCTCGGTATCGGTTTGTACAATTTGAACATTGCCTCTGTATGCCCGGAAAATATTAGCTGCGGTAAATGAACCATAGCCAAAGCCCTTGCTGTTGGTCACACGTCCGTGAAACACCTTTTTAGCTACATTGGCGGGGATGCCGCTGCCTGTATCGTAGATGCGTGTCCGCACAAAATTATTAAGCGTCACACATTCTATTTTTACCTGGCCGGGTTCGCCTTTTTGCTCTATAGAAGCCACGGCATTCTCAATAAGCATTTCTACGGCAATTTCCAGAAACAATTCATTGGCTTGAACTGTATACGGCGCATCGTCTATATTTAAGGCTAAATTAATGGCGACTTTTCTGTTGCGGCATAATCTGGCGGCGGTATCCTTGAGCAGTTGGTCCAGATTGACCAATTGTTCCCGGCTCTCTTCCGCGCCCATCTTCAGCTTTCGGATTGGCAGGGATACCTCTTTGATGCTTTCTCCCATGCGGTTCAAGATATCGTCAAACAAGCCAATGGGCAAATCCTTTTTCAGGCTATCCAGGTCTTTGCTAATGGCAAAGCTCTTTTGCCTGACCTTATGCGCCCAGCGAGACAGCAACATAAAAGAGGCATTAACGGTTTGAACTGCGCTTACCTCTTCTTGAGACAGCAAGTTCTTGATGGTTGTGGCTACGTGATTGGCTATGGTTTGGGCCAATTCTGCCTCTTCTGCGGTAAATTTGCGTTGGGCGCGAATGGTATCCAGGCTGATAGCGCCAATAACTTCATTGTTTACCAATAAGGGCGTTAAAAGCATAGATTGCGCGTGCCATCGTTCTACAATGCCAAGACTTGCATTGAACCTGGTATCCTGAGAAACGTCTTCAATAACCAGAGGGCGCTTGTAGGCTAAAAGCCATGCTACCGGGGCATTGCCTTCCAGGAGAATTGGCGCGGTTGACTCCTCGCCGGGCGGGCACACGGCCACAACGTTGCCTAAACCCTCCCATCTATTAAATATAACCACCCGGCCCTGGTCTACATCAAACGTTTTAACCATTTCAGATAAAGCGCCCTGGGCTGTTTCGTTGAGGTTTAGGGCAAAACTTGCGGCCCTGGAAACCTTGCGGATTGCATCCAGATTCTTTACCTGGCGTTGTTCGGCCTCAAAAAGTTGGGCGTTTTGGATGGCGTTGGCTAATTGGTCGGCCATAGTTTGGAGGGTGGCAACCTCTTCTTTTTTCAGGTTGACCACGCCGGCGCTTTGCACATCCAAGGCCCCAATTACCTGGTCGCGGGCAATTAAAGGAAAAGCCATTTCTGCCCGCGTTTGGGGCAAATCGGGGTTAACAAGGTGGTGCGGGTCCTGTTTTACATCGGCGGTAAGGCGCGGTTCGCGGTGGCGGGTTACATAACCTACAATACCTTCCTGACCCACCTTAAGTTTGTGTTTGCGTTTTAGCATTTGTTTGCCTCCGGCAGAAGAGGCATCCCGTAACACGGCATACTCGCGGGTTTCATCTAACAGAAAAACGCCGGCGTGATAGATAAAATCAAAGTAGTTAACAATCAGGTTAACGGCCTGGTTAAGTAGCTGGTCTTCGTCAAGGATGCTGGTGGCATCGCGGGCAACAATGGCCGCCGCATCCAGCAAACGGGCGCGACGCTGTATTTCTCTAAAGAAGCGTCCGTTTTGGATAGCGCTGGCTGCCATTGCCGCCAGCGACTCTAAGGCATATTGGTCCTCTTTGTCAAAGGCGTTCAAATCGGGATGCTCAACATT
>JAJRVO010000394.1 GCA_024277275.1 Chloroflexota bacterium | reverse complement strand
TGCCCCCTCCCTCTTCCGGCGGCGGAGCGCTCATTGCCTTTGCCCTAAAGCTATTGGCGACTGTCTCTCTCTCAAATATCTCCCATAACAGCTTTGAGCACTTACAGGTTTTAGGGGAGGTGATGCGTTTGACCAATATTGCCCGGGCCGAATGGGAAGAAAACATCAACCGCACAAATGGCGACCTGCCCTCTCATACTCAAAAACAAATAGACAAACTGCTGGCCGATGACAATATCCAAAGCTACTATGACAAACTAAAAAAGTTGCTGACCAATCAAGAGACCATCCCCGACCCCGTTCAGCCCAAAGGGCCGGCCAGCACCACCCACGTCAGCGTAGCCGATGCCACCGGCACAATTGCCGCCATCACCACCTCCACCGGAGAGAACGCCGGTTTTGTGGTGGGAGATACAGGCGTAATGCTCAACAATATGCTGGGTGAAACCGACCTGCACCCTAACGGTTTTCATCGCCTGCCCCCCGGCCGGCGTATGATGAGCATGATGAGTCCCACCCTTGTGCTGCGCCAGGGACAGCCGGTACTGGCCGTGGGCAGCGGCGGCAGCAACCGCCTGCGGTCGGCAATTTTACAACTCATCAGCAACGTCATTGATTTTAAGATGCCTCTGGCCCAGGCCGTCGACGCGCCTCGCCTTCACTTTGAAGAAAACGAAATGCAGCTTGAAGGCGGTATTTCTCCCCAGGTAGCCGATCAACTCAAGGCCGCAGGCTACAGCGTCAATTTATGGCCAAGCCGCAATATGTTTTTTGGCGGCACACATGCCGTAGCTAAACAAAGCGCCCCCAACAATAAAAACACCCCCTGGACAGCCGCCGGCGACAGTCGTCGCGGGGGTTCTGTGGTTGTGGTTAATTAGCTTTGAAACAGAAATTACCGGCGCTACTCAGCCGAATCGCGTTAATCTTATTCGGGCTACTATTTGGTCTGGCGTTTCTGGAAGCGGGATTCAGGATTTTATATCCCGACCCCTCTCCCAAACTAATCAACCAGGGCCTACAATTTCATGAAACCTACGGGCTGGCCTTTACCCCGGGCGTAGAAGGGTGGAACACCAGCCTGCGGGGCGAGTACAGCGCCTACGTAAAAATAAACAACAAAGGTCTCCGGGGTCAGGCGTATGAATACGATAAACCGAATGATGTTTATCGCATTTTAATTCTTGGCGACTCGTTCACGGCAGGCTTGCAGGTCCCAGAGGAAAAAACCTTTGCCAAGCTGCTGGAAACCCAACTTCAGCGCCGCTATCCCCAAACCAAATTCCAGGTTATCAATGCCGGGGTTATCGGCTACGGCACAGATAACCAACTGGCCTACTTTACCCATGAAGGGTACAAATACCAGCCCGATTTAGTTCTGCTGGCCTTCTTCACCGGCAACGACATCACCGATAATATTTGGTACTCGCTTTATGAATTAAAGGACGACAAGCTGGTTTGGGCAGCCCCAACCCAACGCGAGGGTGGCATTGTTCAAAGTTGGAGCAAAGACGAAACGCTGCTCAAACAAACCAGGCGTTTTCTCTACGCGAATTCAAGACTGTACTCCGTTTCTATAGAACTGCTGACTATCTCGGCCGTTCAAAAATCTCCGGCGCTGGTTGACCTGCTGGTTTCAATGGGTTTTGTAGAAATCACCCGGCCAAATGTAAATTACGGCAATTTATACGTTTTTCGCTACCTGCCGGAAGAAGCCTGGATAAAAACAGAAGCCCTGATTGCGCAACTTAACACAGCAATTAAAACTCACGGCAGCCAACTGGTTGTTGCCATTTTACCGGACGAAACAGATGTTGATGAAAAACGACGACAGGAGATTCTTGAGGCTTACGCTCATCTGACCAAAGAAAATGCCATAACCGGTCCTATGCCTGCCAAACGGTTAGCCCAAATTTTACAGGAAAAAAGCATTTTACATCTGCAATTACTAACCGCCCTAAAAGAGTCTCAGCAAACAACAGGCCAGTAGCTTTACTACCGATACGATGGACACTGGACTCCCGCCGGTCATCTTGTAGCCGCCCAGACAATTTTCAATTACCTTGTTGAAAATCAAGAAAAGCTGGATAACTTTCCAGGGAATAAACAGTAAGGCATGAGGAGGATGCAATGCAACCAATAACAAAGACAAGTATGGGTAGGTTGCAAAAACAGGAAATAACCAAAGACCCCTGCGGTTTTAAAAACCGCAGGGGTCTTTGGTTATTGAGAGGATGCCAGACCACGACTTTTGCTTTTACGGCCCGGGATCGGTATCTTTCAAGATTACGGGCAGATAGATGGAAGACATTTCTTTGAAGTAGAAATCGAGCTGGTCAATCAAGCCCACAAAACTGTGTCTCTGGGCAGGATCATCAGTTACGTTAGCGCCAATGGTAAAGTTATCGTTGCTGGTGGTTATTTCATCTCCCGGATTCAAATACAAACTGCCAACCGTCAGCGATTGATCAAGATCGGTGCAGTTTTTGTATTTTGTCCACCCTTCGCCTACTCCATCTCCGGCCGGCCCCTGGTCATCCACGTAGATAATGCCGGGAATAGCTGCTCTATTGGAATACCACTCTATTTTGACCTGGTACCAATGATTGGCCTGAATAGCGCAGACGTTATAATCAGTCAGAATCGCCTTCCAGTCCCCGCCGACATTTACCCGGAAGGCAACAGCAGCCACGCCGTTGGGCCAACTGTTGTCTCGCCAGATTGACATTTGGTAATTTTGAGTCGCGCTGCCCCGGTCAAATATAACGTACTCGCGGCTGCCGGTCAATATTCCGGCCGGTTTTAGCCGCGCTTCCAGCCCCAAAGCCGTGCCGGCCAGCAGAGCGGTCTTATTATTCTCAAAATCTACGTAATTGTCTACTCCGTCGCCGGTAAAGTATCCGTCTCCCAATAACGTCTCCTGCGGATCATTTACTATTCCGGTCAATATCTCGGATTCGACAGCCAGCCCGCTCAACAGAGAGCCATTGACCCCCAGCCCGTTGACCACCACGGTAGAGCCGGCCGGCTCGTTAAACTGAAAGCCGGTCACGCTCTGGAAACCCACCGGCAAGCCGGCCACAGTCACAAGAGGGTCTCGATAATACTCTGCGTTTGTGGGGCCGGAAGCGCCGGTTTGGACATGGCAATCAGAGTTACAGTAAAGGTCGCCGCCGGCAGATGTATAACCGGTACTGTTAATGTAGGCAAAACCGGTGTCGTAAGTTATGGCCAGATCATTTTTGGTCATGGCCGGATAGGTTGTGCCGTGTGGGTTATGGCAGGTGGGACAGGAGAGTTTTGAGTCGGTTGGGGCGCCGTCCAGATCTGAATCGTACCTAAAGTCACTGCTACTATGACACCCCCCACCCCAACTACAACTCCCCATAAGCACCTCCGGCGGGGCCAGGTGGTCCCAGTGGATGTTGACAGGATAAGGGGTATTACCCATTCTGCCCTTTCGGGAAAATACACCTGCCGAGTTTTCATTTCTATAATCGGTGCCCGGTGCGGCAATAGTGATAGCGGAAGCATCTGGTGGAAACCCCGTCCAGTCCTCATAACCGGGGGGAAGCCCTCTAAGAGCGGTTTCGTCATGGCAGGAGAAACATAAGGCAAAATCATCTGAACTGTAAGTGGTATCTCCTCGGGGGATATCTAAAGACGGCAACCCGCTGATATTCCGCAAGCGATAGCCGGCCGTATAGTTATCGGAAGCGGCCACATAGGTGCGGGCATCACCATCGATATGGGTCAGGCCGGCATTGTGGCAATCGGTACAGAGTACGGGTCCCGGCATAGTACCGTGACCGCCGGCGTAGAAACCCCAGCTTTGGGCCGTATCGCCGGCCACGTTGGGGGCCTGGATGCCGTTGATAACCGAGACGCCTGCGTCGTGGCAGCCAACGCACCATTTTTCCTTGCCTGTTTGCAGGGTCATAGTCGCCCCGCTGCTGGTGTAGACGCCGCTGTACCAGTTGTCCTTGGCCCCAACCGAGTCGGTAATGAAGCCGCCGGAGGTGGTGTTGACCCCATTAAAGGCCCCGCCAGGGCTGTGGCAATTATCACAAACGATGGTGGTGGATAGCGGCCGGCTGTCGGCAAAAGTGGCCTGACCGTCGTTGTGAGTGCCCCCAACCGGGTCAAAGAGGTGACAATCGGTACACGTGCCCGGAGTTAACTGGGGTCCGAAAGCGGTGGGGGAGAAGTGGGTGGTATGGCTGCCGGCGCGGTTGGGGGCGGTGGTCCCGTCGGGTGGTTGATTATGACAAAGAGTGCAGGAGGCCATAAAACCGTCCAGAGTAGACGAAGCGCCATCCGGGTTGTGGGAGTGACAGGTGGTGCAATCCGCCCCGCCGGCGTCGAAGCCCCCCACCGCGGCGTGACCCGCGCCGCCGGTGTGGGTCATCGCGGTCCCGCTGCCGGACCGGTTAGCGTTGACATGGCAAGTCACGCAAATGCGACTACTTTGGGAGCTTGCCCCATCGTCGAAGGAGTTTGTGCCGGTACGAGCCGTAAAGATGACCGGTCCGGTAGTAATACTCGTCGTGGGGCTGACTACTACGTCCACCCCGATTAGTTTTATATTTGGGCCGTCGCCGTGGACAAAAACGTGGCAGTTGGTGCAGCCAAACTCAAATGTTTCCTGTGTTCTGGTGATAAAATCTATGTTAGAGTGGGTGGAAACTATAGGAATGGCGCTTGCGCCTACACCTAAAGCGCCTAGCTGTTCTGCCTGGGGGTTAACGTGACATTCAATACAATCTTCATCGGCGCTGGTCTCTGTATGCCCAGGAATAGGAGACTGGGCAATAGTGGTTGACACTTTTTGAGCCAAAAGAAAAAGGCCCAACCCAATGACAACCAATAGCAACACGCCTGCCCTTATCAGCAAGCTGCCGGATCGGATTAAGGCCGGCCGCTGGGCTTGCAGGCTCCAGACGGTGGGTTGTGGCAAGTTTTCAATAGAGGATGATCTACCATTGTCTTCGTCACCAGTGAAATTCATATCCCTCGCTCCCTACTGGAATGAATGAGAATTAAATAGGGGTAATAGCGGAATGCAGCTTGCAATTTGCACTCCGCCCCGGATTATTGAGAAGTTACGGGTAAGTTAATTAACCACGATTCCTAAATTGTATCTGGTCAAAGAAATCTAGTACAGCTTGGCGGAAGTCTTTCGGTAGTTACAAGCAGCGCGTTGCTTAGTTTATGGAGTGAAAAAGTGCACTTTTTCACTCCATAAACTACCGAAGGATTTACGCCGCCGTGTACTAGTGTCTGTTTAAATAAAAGCGGCAAATTTGTGAAAAAAGTTACAAACTAATGACCTGAGTGAAGGATTTTCAAAGTGTTTTCAGCAATTCCCGTTTTGGAAACTGTGCCGCCGATAATCACTCAGTCGGGCTGATTTTTGTTGGCGTAAGAGCAGAATTGGCAGAATTAACGAATCAAAATTCTATCATTCCGAAAATTCTGCTCTGAAATGCCCACAAGCG
>JAJRVO010000029.1 GCA_024277275.1 Chloroflexota bacterium | reverse complement strand
TGCTGCACGCTAAGCGAATTGCCCAAACTTTTACCCATTTTAACGCCGTCGATAGTCACCATATTATTGAGCAGCCAATAGCGAGCAAATTCGCCCCCGTAGGCCGCCTCGCTTTGCGCTATCTCGCTTTCATTGTGGGGGGAGATGTTTTCCAGCCCGCCCCCATGGATATCAAAGGGCAGCCCCAAATATTTACGCGCCATCACGGTACATTCGGCGTGCCAACCGGGATATCCTGCTCCCCACGGGCTGTTCCACTGCATCAGATGGTCTGGGGCAGCGGCCCGCCAAACGGCAAAATCACGGGGGTCGCGCTTATCGGTGACAACATCCAGCCGGGCGCCCTCTTCTAATTCATCCACCTTGCGTCGAGAAAGTTTGCCGTAAGCGGGCCAACTGGGTACAGAAAAGTAGACATTGCCGTTACTGACGTAGGCGTGTCCTTTTTCTATCAACTCCTGCGCTAATTCAACTTGCTCCGGCACATGCCCGCTGGCTCTGGGCGAGATGTCGGGACGAATAATGTTTAGCAAATCCATATCGCGGAAGTAGTTACGGGTATAGGTTTCGACAACTTCCATCGGCTCAATGCGCTCTAACCGGGCTTGCTTGCCCACCTTATCTTCGCCCTCATCACCGTCGCCAACCAGATGGCCTACATCGGTGATGTTTTGAACGTAACGAACTTTGTAGCCCAAATATTCCAGGTAACGATGAACAATATCAAACGTGATATAAACTTTAGCATGCCCAATATGGGAGTCGCCATAAACAGTTGGGCCACAAACATACATCCCTACAAACCCCGAATGTAGAGGCTCAAAAACTTCTTCTTTTCGAGAGAGGTGGTTATAAACTTGGAGTGACATAATCTATTTTTCCATCCTGGCAAATATCATTCTACCGGCATTGGTTTGCAAAACTTTGGTGACTACAATGTCAACATTCTTTTCTAAATAGCGTTTGCCGTTTTCTACAACTATCATAGTGCCGTCGTTTAGGTAAGCTACACCCTGGTCCCGTTCTTTACCTTCTTGAATAATTTTAACTCTAATTGTTTCGCCGGGTAAAATTACTGTTTTTACGGCGTTAGCCAGTTCATTAATATTTAAAACTACAACGCCCTGCAACTTGGCTACACTATTTAGATTAAAATCATTGGTGACAATGGGGCAGCCCAGTTGCTTGCCAAGCATAACCAACTTATCATCAACGCCTTTAACGCCCTCAATATCAAGGTCGGTAATTTGTACGGGAACCAGCGATTCTTCTTGCAAACGCTTAAGAACTTCCAGGCCGCGTCGCCCTCTATTGCGGCGTAACGGGTCCGGCGAGTCGGCAATGTATTGTAACTCATTTAAGACAAAACGCGGCGCTAACATAGCATGACGGATAAAACCGGTTTTACTAATGTCGGCAATCCGGCCGTCAATAATAACGCTGGTATCCAGCAACATCGCATCTTCTGTAGGCTTGCCTAAATTTCCTAAACCCGCGCCCGATATGATACGCGGCCCAATGAGGCTAAAGATATCATGCTGCCGCATAACCATAACGGCCATACCAACATATCCAAAAACGATACTAATAATTACCGGCGATATTTCTCCATAGGGTCCCGGCAAATCAGATAAAGAAGGATTTAGCAAAGCAGCCACGGCCAAGCCTATTCCCAAGCCAATAACACCCGAAACCAGTTTAGAAGCCGGTATTTGTCGTAATTTTGCCTGAATTGTAAAAAATGGGCGAATGGTTAGATAAGGGGCAATCAATAATCCCAGGGCCGCCCCTGATAAAGTCAAGATAATTATGAGACGGGCCGAGTCGCCCGGGTTTTCTGGCTGAAACAGGTGACGAGATTGCACCCCAATTAGGGCAAACACCACCATCCCCACCAGGCGAAAAACAAATTCCATACTCATCCAGTTATTTGCTCCTGTCTCTATTGATCCGGTAACAATGCGTTGTCTCAATAATCCCGAATGGCGTAAAGGAGAGATAACTTAACGCACAACTTGTTTGTACCAAAACTTTCAATCTAAGTTGCCTTTTTCTACTATTTTGAGAAAACACGCATGCAACAAAAAAGCGAGTGTACATAAAGTACATTCGCCCAATGGCCTTAGCTTGATAATTGTTAGGACTCAGGATTAGAAGAGTTTTAAAACTTTCTTTGTCTGCCTGTTTTTAGAACAAAAACTAATCTTGTCGAAATTTTAACTTCATTCCCAACCACAAGTTGGAAACAAGAGAAGGTTTATTTTTGTACTTTAGCTGTTCTTAAAAATAAACAATGGGCTGTCTTCTAAAACCTGAAGCGAAAGAACACAACAAACAATAAATTTGCCCTGACAAAATGAGTGTTTTAGGGCGAATGATGATAATAAGTGCTAACAATTATGACGATAGATAAGGTCTATAAGGCAAACAATAAATAATTATAACCTTAAAAAAATATGGTAGCACGAACTATACAAATTGTCAAAGAATTTCAGTATCAAACATTTTCAAGATTAACCCCATATTGCCCGGCATATTCCCGAAAACGAGCCATCAATTCTGTGGCTCTTGCTTCGGCCTCGGCGGGAGGGAGACGGTGGCAGTTGTAGCCCAGCGCTTTGCGGAGTACCTCAACGGCATCGGGGCAAAAGACAGCGGCCCCATCATCGGCTTCTATACGCTCAATGCCGTCAAATCGATGCGACTGCTGGTTGATGGCAATGGCTTCGGCCAGACTCAGTCCCTCAATGGGCGCGGGCTGCACGCCGCTTTTGCCGGCAATAACCGGGTATCCTCCCGGCAATCCATTTGGGGCGGGAGCATGCAGGAGCGCGCCCTGATCGGAAAAAAGGGCGCGTATTAAGCGGATGGTAGAACCGGCGGTTAGAAAATGAGTGGGAGGGCCGGACGGCAGGGGATAGGGCGCAAAGAGCAACTCATCAGCGCGAACTGTTTGTGTAACATCCTGCCCTCCATATTCAATGCGCAGGAAGTAGGGCGGGGTTTCGCCTACCGCTTCGCCAAAGACCTTTGGTGTACCAAAGGCAGCCGGCTCAAGAGCGTGGTGGGCCACCAAAAAAACGCGCACGGCCTCAAGCGGAACCTCCAATCGCTGGGCGGCCAGCAAGCGCACTTTAGGCACAATTTCATCGATATTGCCAATGCCGCAAGTTGGGGCCAGGTTGAGCTTGCCGAGAATGCAATTGACCACATCAGGGAAGGGGGCAGTCAGGGTCAAGCCGCTATAATCAGCCTGACGCAGAGCCTCCATCAGTTTCAGGGTTAGGGTCAGATGCACGGGCAGCCAAACGCCAAATCCGGCGCTGTTGATGAGGGCCGACTGGGGAGGCGGCAGCATGTCGGGCAGCCACCAGGTTTGCATGGTAGCACAACTCAAAATCAGGTTCGGCGACTCTTGCCGGACGGTTTCGGCCACGGCTTCAGCGTTGTTCAGGTCAAGGGGAGCAAAGTTAATTTTGGGGCTATACCCCTGAGCCATCGCGCTGAGTCGAGCCAGATTGCAGCGAGCAATGCCTCGCTCTACATTTCGGCTGGCAACGATAATCCGGCCCAGACTCTCTTCTCGGGCCAGCAGTTCCAGAATTACTTCGGCCAAACCACCCAGGCCAATCAGCATCAGGGTTGGTTTCATTGGGTCTACCTAACCTGGACAAGCCAGAACCAAACAGGCGGGAAGTAGGAAGTGCGAAGGCTTTGCGTTCGACGGAGTAAGAAGTAAGGGAAAATTCTCTACTCCCTACTTCCTACTCCCTACTCCCCGGATAACCCGAATTTTCTTGCCCAAAAAGCAAGGACTCAAGTGTTAAGATACTACTCCAGGTCAAACAGCATCTCCAGCAACTCTTCGGCCAGGTCGTCCATCTCTTCTTGGGTTTTAGCTTCACGGATGTCCTGCATCAGGTTGGGCAGAGTGATTTTTTGCACGTCCGTCAGCGTACCGCCATCAAGTAGAGCCTGCGCTCGTTTAAAGAGAGCCTGGGTTTCTTCATCCAGTTTGGGTCTGGCTACGTCGCTAATTTCTTTATCCGGTTCGGTAAAGAAATCCAGCCCCTGGAGTTCATCACGGGCCTTGCCGATTTCCTGGGGCGTCAGGCGAGCCTGGGTGGCCTGTACGCTAATGCTTTCCTGAACGCCGGTCATCCGGCCGGTGGCGCGGACGTGGAGCATCCCGTTTACATCAAAATCAAAACGTACAGTGACGCTGGGGTGTTCGCCGGGGCTGGTGGGTTTGAGGCCGGTGATCATAAACTCGCCCAGCAGAATGTTGGCCGAGGCAACGGGAGCTTCGCCCTGGTAAACTTTGATCTGAACCTTGTCCTGGTTGGGGTAAAGCGTTTTAAAAAGCTGCTCTTTAGTGATGGGGACGGCGCTGTTTCGCCGGATGAGGATATTGTAAAGATCGGGGATGACTTGCCCGCTTACTTCTGCGGCTGTCTCAATGCCCAGCGAATAGGGCGTCACATCGACCAAAATAGAGTTGACCGGCTGCCCGGCGATGATAGCCGCCTGTACGGCTGCGCCCAGAGCCACTACTTCATCCGGGTTAATCTCGGTATCCGGCTTAAGGCCGGTGTATTGCGCCACCAGGTCCCAAACCATAGGCATTCGGGTTGAGCCGCCCACCAGCAAGACCCGGTTTAGTTGCGCCACATTCAATTCGGCGTCTTGCATCACCTTATCCATCGATTCCACGGTGCGGGCCAGCATATCTTTTACAAAATCCTCAAACTCCGGGCGTTTGATGGCAGCTTCCAGGTGAAGGGGCATATCGTTTCGTTCGGCCAGGTACTCTTCGCGTATGTTGGCTTCGGGGAAATCGGACAGGCGGATTTTGGCGGCTTCGGCGGCGGCGGTTAAACGAGCGTTAGCCACGCGGTTGTCTTTAAGCGAGAATTGGTGCGTTTTGTAGAACAGTTTGCTGGCATGTTGGGCCAGGACGCGGTCAAAATCGTCGCCGCCCAGGTGAGTGTCGCCGTGGCTGGCTTGCACTTCTACAATGCCATCGGTCATCTCTACCACCGACACGTCAAAAGTGCCGCCCCCTAAATCGTAAACCAGAGCCAGTTGATGCCCCTCGCGGTTAAGGCCGTAAGCCAGGGCCGCGGCGGTTGGTTCGTTGATAATGCGGACCACTTCCAGCCCGGCAATTTCGCCCGCTTCTTTAGTCGCCTGGCGTTGGGCGTTGGTAAAGTAGGCCGGCACGGTGATAACGGCTTTGTTGACCGGCTGCCCCAGGTTTTCTTCGGCAATAGTTTTGAGTTCGCGCAAAATAAAGGCCGAGATTTGCTGGGGGCTAAACTCCCTGCCTCCAAGCGGAATAGTTTCCTGGTCGCCTATTTTGCGCTTAATAGAGCGGACGGTGTTGTCGGGGTCCAGCGTGTATTGGTTAAGGGCCGGACGTCCCACCAGCCAACCGGCTTGCTTAGAGTAGCCAACCACAGAGGGGATGATCTTCTGATCGCCCTTGGGCAGGATACGGGGTTGTCCATCTTGCACCACAGCCACGGCGGAGTTGGTGGTTCCCAAATCGATGCCGACGATGATATCACTCATTTATATTGTCACCTCAAGTTTCTTAGAAGCTGCGCCATTGTTTTAGAAAATTTAATTTCTCCCGCATCAAAAATCAAATTGGATATGGGCAATTGCGCCGGGTAGATTCTTTTCAGTTGGTTCACTTGTCTGGAAGCCGTACCTTTGAAACCACGTTACCAAACTTGCATCATCAAGACCGCCCGATGATTTTACGGAACCCCAAATATAATTCACTCTTTGCTCGTAGGCAAACTCTATTAAGGCTATGAGCAATATTGAGGCTAATCCCCTTCCGCGATAACCTGGAGCGAAAATAGCCGGGGGTTTTTGTAGTATTTTTGTGAGTAGATTATGGCCTGTATAGACAGCTTTCTCAAAAATTTCTATCTTTGTGAGACACATTTGATGCGACCGGTTTAATTCTCCTTCAACTTTCCCCACACAATAAATTTTGTGTTTCAATAGTATATAGAAGGAGCTTGCATCGTTGTAAATTTCCAGTTGATATTCTGTCAGGTTGCACTGAATCATTTCCCGGTTCTCGTATCAAATTGATTTCAGGTTCTGCTTATGATGCTTACCTCAACCGGGCCACAACCACCTCGGCCTCGCGGAGAACTTTGGCGGGGCTGGCATAACCGGGCCGATCCTGGCTGATGATGATGCCATCGGGGGCCTGCCCGGTAGTGTCGGTGGCGACGGCAATGTGATAATGCGGGTCAAATGACTGGCCTACGGTCGGGATAGGCCGGATATCGTGGGCGGCCAGCAAATCGAGCAGGCGCATCCGGGCTAAACGAATGCCGTCGAGCCAGGCGATGATGGCCTGGCGCACCTCGCGCTCCACAGGCAATTTAAGTACCTGGCGGCGACCGCTGCCAAAGGCGGCATCCAGGCTATCGAGGGCGGGCAATATGCTTTTTAGCAGTTCTAACTGGGCCGTTGCCACAGCCTGCTCGCGCTGTTGGGATAATTCAGCGATAACTTTTTCCTGCCGGTCAACAGATTTTTGCAGGCCGGCCAGGGTTTCTTGCTGTTGAGCTAATTGGGACTCTTGCAGGGTGTT
>JAJRVO010000393.1 GCA_024277275.1 Chloroflexota bacterium | reverse complement strand
TTGAATGGCTGCTATCACGCCTAAGGCAACAATGTCATCGGCGCTAATAATTGCTGTTGGCGTTTCGGGTTTACTCAACAAGGTTTGAGCTATGCGATAACCGTCTTTTTGGGTAAGCGCACATTCCTCTACATAATCTTCATCTATCTGTAATCCGGCTTTAAGCATTGCCTCACGGAACCCCGCCAGATAATCTGACGAGAAGAACAGATCAGATGGGGTGTTTATCAGAGCAATATTTTTGTGTTCATGTTCAGCAAGATGTTCTACAGCTAACCTTGCGCCTTGAGCGGCATCAGCAGAAACGGTGAGAAAATTGCCTTGCATATTGGTTGCGCCGATGACGACGAAAGGGAATTGCTTTTCAAGAAGTAATGTTATTCGGCTGTCTCGCCAGCGCGGGCGCGCTACAATCATTCCATCTACGCGACGGCTATTAATTAGCCGTAGATAGGTTCGCTCTTCTTCGGGACCGGGTTCGCAAGTTGAAACCAGCAAATCGAAGCCTTGATTGGCGGCTTGGTTGGCAATACCGGCTAACAGTTCATTGAAGTAAGGATCTGAGACTCTGGGAGAAAGGGCCGGTAGAATAAAGCCGAGGGTATCGGTTGACGCATACCCCATTTCGCGGGCTACCCGTTTGATATATTCTCGTGTTTCCTGGCCAATGTCATCGTGGTTGTTAAGCGCCTTAGAAACCGCCGCCACCGATTTACCGACCGCTTCGGCTATATCTTTAAGGGTTACAGGCTCCTTGTCACTTTTTAACTTAGACTTGTGTTGTTGCATTAACTAAAACCTTTAAGTTGAAACTAATTTTATACTAAAAGAATTAAGTCGTCAAATTTAAAAAACATATCCGGACTTTTTTTTGAAGCGACTCGCCCATCATCGTTGTTTTCAAGTATGGTAAGTCCAAATACAGAAAAGACCTGGTGTTTTACCACCAGGTCTTTTATAAACTAAACAATATAGGATATGTCTATTGTAACTTCCACAATGCAGTACTGTGCTTGTTAAAGCTCACCGAAAATCATACTCGCTGTTAACGCCAGCTGCTCGTTGGCCGGGCGCTTAGCCCTTTATCGGCCCATCTTCTCAAAAAGTATGACCTTCAGCTAGCCGGTCTATTTCCCAATCTGGTACCTCGATAGGGACCTCCTTTCGGCTATTGTAAAACTTTGTTAGATGTTCTACAATTACTATGGTACTACTTTTTTGGCCGGAGTCAATGGGTAAAACTCTACGATTACCCAACGCTAGGATAAAAACCTGTTTATTGTTAATTCTTTTCTCCTGACCCGTATTTATGGTATAATTGCCACAACTAGGCAAAAAATCATTGCATCTTAAAACGTTATGACAGTTTTAACCATTCACAACTTGGGCAAATACTTTGGCGGACAAGATATCTTTTCTGGCCTAAACCTCACTATTAACCCCGGCGACCGGATTGCCCTGGTTGGTTCCAATGGCGAGGGTAAAACCACCCTGCTACGGATACTGGCTGGTGTGGAACCGGCTTCTGAGGGGCGGATGCAAACGGCTAAAGGGTTAAAGATTGGCTACCTTGAGCAGCATACCTCGTTGATTTCAACCGATGGCAACTTGTGGGAACTGGCTCTGAGCGCCTTTGCTGAACTGCGGCAACAAGAAACAGAACTGCACAATCTGGAAACAGCCCTGGCCGGCGAAACCGATAAAGTTTGCTACGATGGCCTGCTTGAAAAGTATGGAGAGGCTCAAGCCCGCTTTGAACATGCAGGCGGTTATAGCTACGAGCAGACAATTCGACAGGTTTTAAGCGGGTTAGGCTTTACATCTAAAGAGTATAGCACGCCGTTGACCCAATTTAGCGGCGGCGAGCAGAGTCGAGCGCATCTGGCCCGGTTACTGCTGGAGCAGCCGGAACTCTTGTTGCTCGACGAGCCAACCAATCACCTGGATTTGGCCTCGGTTGAGTGGCTGGAAAACTATCTGCAAAGCTGGCCCGGCGCAATTGTTGTAGTGGCCCACGACCGTTATTTTTTGGATAAAGTGGCTACCCGGGTGTGGGAACTGGCGTTTGGCAAGGTCGAAACGTATAAGGGTAACTTTTCGCACTATTCAACCCAACGCGCCGATCGTTTTGAGCGCAGGCTAAAAGAGTATCAAACCCAGCAAGAGTTTATAGCTAAAGAAGAAGAGTTTATTCGGCGTAACCTGGCCGGACAGCGAACCAAAGAAGCTCAGGGACGACGCAAACGTTTAGAGCGGATGTTGAAGCTGGAACGCCCTGTTCAACAAGGAGAATTAAACGCGGCCTTCCAAACCACGTTACGTTCCGGCGACTTGGTTCTGGCTACGCACGATTTAGTAATTGGCTATCCTGATGACGCTCCCTTATTTGCCTGTCCGGATTTAGAAATAAGACGGGGAAATCGGATTGCGCTGTTGGGACCAAATGGCGCAGGAAAAACCACGCTTATCAAAACAATACTGGGGCAAGTTGAGCCTAAATCAGGCGCAGTTCGTTTTGGAACCGGGGTAAAGGCGGGTTACTTTGCCCAGACTCATGCCAGCCTTAACCTTGAGGCAACCGTTCTGGATGAGCTTTTATCGGTAAAAAACCTTCCCATCGGCGAGGCTCGTAACTATTTGGGACGGTTTCTCTTTTCCGGCGATGATGTTTTTAAACCTGTCAGCGCCCTTTCTGGCGGAGAACGCAGCCGGGTTGCTTTGGCAAAGTTGACCCTAACCGGGGCTAATTTTCTAGTTCTCGATGAACCAACTAACCACCTTGATATTTCCTCGCAAGAGAATTTAGAGAAGGTGCTGAAAGGTTTTAACGGCACTATTTTGTTGGTGTCGCATGATCGCTATTTTGTCGACTCGCTGGCTAGTCACACCTGGGCTTTAGAGCCGCCTAGCGGGTCGATTAGGGTGATTAAGGGTGGGTATAGCAATTATTTGGCCGCCTATTCTGAAATTCAGGGCAATGTGTCGAACAATGGCGCTGACCGGAACTCAACCAAACCCAAAGCAAAACTCATCCGTGAGCAGACCAAAGCCCAAAAACGAGCCACCGAGAAGAGAGCGCGCCAAATTGCAGAAATAGAAACAGTTATTGAAGCGACAGAAGCCGAGTTAACCAAACTGACTCAGAAACTGGAAGAAGCCAGTTTGGCTCAAGATATATCTCAACTGCAAGTTTTAGGGAAAGATTATCAGACAACTGAAGCAAAATTGGAGAAGTTGATAGCCCAGTGGACCGAAATGGAGATGGTTTAGGGTAGGGGCAATCGCCATTTTCCAAAAGGGGGACCGAAAACAATGGCAGACAAAATAGTTGTTGGCTTGACGGGTAATATTGCTACGGGTAAAAGCCTGGTATTGCGAATGTTGCAAGAATTGGGAGCTACCGTTATTGATGCAGATAAATTGGTGCATTTGTTAATGAGACAAGGCGGTCCCGTATATCAAGGCATTATCGATCAGTTTGGCAAATATGTCCTGGATGAGAGCGGCCAAATTAGCAGGCCAAGATTAGGCAAAATTGTTTTTAGCGACCCGGATGGTATGGCTAAATTAGAAGCTGTTACGCATCCCGCCGTTCGTCAGGAGATTCTAAAACGTATTGCCGATGCCCAAACTCAAGTTGTGATTGTTGAGGCTATTAAACTGTTTGAGGCAGGTTTGGCCGACCTTTGCCAAAGCAATTGGGTGGTGGTAGCGCCGCCGGAGCTGCAACTAAAACGATTGGTTGAACGTCGCAAAATGCAGCCGGACCAGGCTAAACAGCGAATCAAGGCTCAGTCATCGCAGCAAGAAAAGGCGGCTAAAGCAGACGTTGTTATTGATAATAGCGGCGCACTGGCCAAAACCTGGGCTACCGTAAAGCAGCGCCACGCAGCTTTGCTTCAGGCTCAAGCCGGCGTTGCGCAACCGCCCCCTGTTGAAGAACCTGCCCCGGCTCCCGTTGCCGCCAAACCTGCTCAACCCGTTGCCGATATTGATGTTGCCGATATTTCTATCCGCCGGGCCAAACGTGATGACTTGGGGGCTATGGCCGAGTTGATTTCGATAGGCACTGATGGAGCGTCCACTCTGGACGTTAGCGATATGATGGAAGCGCTTTTTTCTCGGGCCTATTTGGTTGCTTTAGCCGGTGAATACGTGGTAGGGATGATTGGCTGGCAAACGGAAAATCTGGTGGCCGGATTACAAGATTTTTACATCTTACGAGACGATTTTTGGTCAACTGTCGGCCTGAAAATGTTGAAAAAGGTCCACGAAGAGATTGATAGCCTCTCATGTGAGGTGGCCTTAGCTTTTGTATTAAATCAGGCCGGATCAAAGCCGATTGAATTTTTGGAAAGCCAGGAATACGAGCAATTTGAAAGTAAAAGGCTGATCCCCGATTGGCAAGAGGCTGCCCAGGAGTGGCAGCCAGAGGACAGCATTTTGCTTTATAAGAAAACCCGCGAGCAGCGGATTATGGTTCCTATGTAGATTTTTGAAAACAAAACAGGGTTGCAAGGTTGCAAAGTTGCAATTTATCAAACCTGCTACTCTGCAACCTTGCAACTCTGTTATCTTATTGAGCAAATGATTCTGTAGGAGAGTGATTTTTATGGAAGCAATAAAAAAATTCGCTGGGGACCATCCCCAGATAACCTCGTGGGTTGTCCTGGCGATTGGCATGGTTATTATCTTGGCCTGGTCTGCCAGCGATGTGGGCTTTACCGGCAGTCAATGGGTGGCGTTGGTTATTACCACAATATTGTTGGCCGGAGCTTGTGTTTGGATTATCGGCTGGGAAGACGATGAGGATGAAGAATTACAGGAGCAGGATGAAGTAGCCGTTAGCCAGGAATAGCATAACGCGGCAAGCCGCAAATGAACAATGAACAATGAGCAATGAGCAAAGATTCTCGCGGGCAACGCAATGTTGTAGGATAATACTATAACACAAAAAGTTCTA
>JAJRVO010000392.1 GCA_024277275.1 Chloroflexota bacterium | reverse complement strand
TGGGCTGGTTTTTGCCGGCTTAAGAGCAGAATTGGCAGAATTAACGAATCAAAATTCTATCATTCTGGAAATTCTGCTCTTAAATACCCGCAATTGCAACAATTTTTACACCCTAATTGTCAAACCGGGAATTGCTGCTGCTTGAGCAAGAAAGACTGTGCTGTTACTCCTTTCGCGTTACACCTTGTGGTTTGGATTTTACTGATGCGTTGTGTTGTGGTTGTTGATCTACATTTTCCATTCTTGAGATTATACTCGACCCGGCCTAAAGCAACAATATTGCTCAAAAAAGGAATCCGGCTTTAATAGCCGAATTCTTTGCTGCGGTATCTCTATTCCCGCTTTCAGCGTCAGAGAGAAGCAACACCGCTTAAATTTTCATGAAACTTAAGGATTTTTGGGCTTTTAAAGATACTATCCCAAAACCGAACAAAAGATTTTGACAGGGATTCTTAATGGGGGGATAATTTTTAGGGGGGTGTTTATGGCGACACAGATTTTAATCAATGACAAAACGAAATTGTTGCTCAAAGCCGTGCCTTATTTTCGCACTTTAGATGGAGATGCTTTGGAAGCCGTAGCCGGGGTAGTTATTCCTCGTCGCTATAAAGCGGGGGCATTAATCTTTTTAGAAGATGATCCCGGCGTCGGATTGCACCTGGTAGTAGAGGGGCTTTGCAAAGTTTATCGCATCTCAGAGGGGGGCCGAGAGCATATACTGGCCACCCTGGGGCCGGGCGACTCTTGTAATGAGGTGCCGGTAATTGATGGCGGTCCCAATCCGGCTAACTTTTCCGCTATTGAAGATTCCACTGTGTGGGTTATTTCAAAAGAAGGCTTGTCTCACTTACGGCAACAATATCCCGTTCTCAATGAAGTGATCGCAGAAAATTTGGCTATGCGCTGTCGCCAGTTGGTGCAGCGAGTCCACAACTTGTCCTTTTTATCAGTTACCGGACGGTTAGCGGCCTTTTTAGTGCAGCAAACCAATGAAAACGACGAATTAATCCGTCACCACTGGACACAGGATGATATTGCCGCTCACCTGGGTACCGTGCGCGAGATGGTAGGCCGGGCCTTTAGAGAATTGCAACATGCCAAGTTAATTGCTATTGACCGTCATCGTATTGAGATTTTGGACAGAGAAGGGTTAGAGGAGTTAACTTAAGCGCCTACATTGGTTTCAGCGTTGCACCCAGAACGCGCAACCAGTTCTTGTGGGCAATTTTTTGTAAATCCTCATCGCTATAACCACGCTTACGCAAAGCGTTAATTAACTTTGGCAACCCGCTTACATCCCCTATTGCTTGCGGAATACGCGCCCCGTCAAAATCAGAGCCAAAACCAACCCGGTCAATCCCGATGCGTTCAACCAAATAGTCTATGTGACGCACCATGACTTCAAGGGGGGTATCATCTTCCCATTTGCCGTCTTCACGCAAAAAACCAACGGCAAAGTTAAGACCAACTATGCCGTCTGATTCTTTGATGGCATCCAGTTGCTTGCCGGTTAAATTGCGCGCTGACGGGCACAAGGCGTGAACATTGGAGTGGGTAGCTACCAACGGCGCATTTGATACTTTGGCAACATCCCAAAAACCGGCCTCGTTAAGGTGCGAGAGGTCAATCATAATCCCAAGCTGATTGCAGGCGCGGACCAACGCTTTTCCGGCGTCGGTCAAACCGGGGCCGATGTCGGGAGAGTGTGGAAAGCGAATCGGCGCGCCATGCCCAAAAACGGTGGGGCGACTCCAGACCAGTCCCAGTGACCGCAACCCGGCCCGATAGTAGACCTCAAGCGCGTTTAAATCTGCGTCAATTGCTTCAGCGCCTTCAAAATGTAATATTGCGGCCATAACCCCATCACGCAGGCAAGCCTCAATTTCGTCCACTGTATGCGCAACCTTAAACCGGCCATTCGACTCTGCCTCAAGACGAAACAAGAGCGTCATCATAGCCATTGCCGTCTGTTGGGCATAGCCAAGTTCAAGCGCCGGGGGTATGGGCATATTATAACCGGCGTCCGTCACATAATTATCCATACTTTTGGGTAGGTTTTGTTGAGAAGGAACAAAAATGGCAAAAAAGCCGCCGCCAAAACCACCTTCACCAGCGCGCGGCAGGTCAATGTGTCCCTCGCCATTGCGCTTAAAGAAAGAGAATTTGCTGTCTTTTTCCGGTTGAACGAGTTTTAATAATGTATCGTTATGGCCGTCAAAAATTACTAAAGGTTTACGCTCAGTCATCAGATTCCTCGTAAAAGTCAATGACCACCACCTTTGGTGGTGGTCATTGACTGATTACTGTCTACCGGTCACTGCTTTGCGGGGACTCTAGCTCGCCCAACAGGTAGGTGATGGTAGCTTTTAGTTCATCAAAGTTGTTGACAAAAACAATATTTGGACAATCCGCGAGCATAAGAGACAATTCGTTGCGTAATTGATTTCCGGCGTTGATGTAAGCTAAAAGGTGATAGTAAATTGCATCGCCAACCTTATGCCGGAGGTCTTCATTTTTTTTGAGTTCATCACGGTCGCCAAGCCCAATTGGTGAAAACGTTTTTCCCTCGTTAAACCAGACAATGCTCCGTCTGCCTCGGCGGGCGTCATCCATAATTTCCAGCATTGTTACGGCGGCAATTGTAGTGGCGGTAATTTCGTAAATGCGGAGGGTGGCTTGCTCTCGCGCTTTCTTTTCTTGCGGGCCGTCAATGCCCCATACATATTCCCGTCCGTGCGTGGTTGGATGAATTTGAGGCTCAAAATACGGCCAGCCATTTTCGTCAAGCCAGGCCGCCAGCGGGTCTCGGCCAGGGTTGCGGATTGGACCACTCAGGCTTTGGATATTGCTGGCTCCCCCTGTAAACAGCAAAGGCTTGACCTCGGCTTGCATCATTTCAGATGTAACCAGCATAGATTTTGAATTTTGCATAGTGTCTCCTCAATAAATATCCCCTATGATTATCCAAGAACTCTCGCCTTTGTGTTGGTAAGATGATACACCGAAAGGGAGTATCTATCAACTCTTAAGATTTCAAGAGGCTTTTGCCTAACAATTATCAAACATGAGACAAAAGTCACATCAATTTATATGAAACATTGATATACTGAGCCAATACTGGACAAATTTCAGGTTTCAAGCAAATCATTAAGAGAGGGAAGAAAAATGGCATTAAACTTCTTACCTCAAATAGATCCCTCCAAATGCACCGGCTGCGAGTTATGCGTAAAACTATGCCCCACCCAAACCCTGGCTATGTTAGATAACATAGCTATAATCGCCAACCCCCAAGCCTGTAACTACACAGCAACATGCCAGGAAGTTTGCCCAACAAAAGCCATTAGCCTGACTTATGAAATTACTTTTCCCAAAAAATAAAGTTGATCCGGCAGCATCAAACCCAAGACAACACTTGGTGGAAGGGAGAATTATATGTATCTTTGGAAGTTCCAAGAGTTAAATCTATTTAATATTAACCAATACTAGACGGAGGGAAGATTATGAAAAAAAACATCCTAATCCTGGTTGTATTAACATTACTAATTGTAGCAAGCTGTTCTTTGGCCCCTCAACAACCATCAGCGCCGGCCCCGGCAAGCGGTGGCGGCGAAGCGGCCGGGGGCAGCCTCAGCGGAGATGCAGCCGCCATTGCCCAGGAACGCAGCCTTAGCCCCGATGACATTACCGCCGCGCTAAAAACCTATTTACCCACCGGCGTGCATGACGATTACGTCATATTTGCTTCGGGCGGTCACTCAGGGCAAATGCTGGTCATTGGCGTGCCCAGTATGCGCCTGTTAAAATTAATTGCCGTGTTTACTCCCGAACCCTGGCAAGGCTGGGGCTATGGCGCGGGCAACGAGGTATTAGACCAGGGCAACGTCAACGGCAGAGAAGTGCGTTGGGCCGACACCCACCACCCCGCTTTAAGTGAAACCGAGGTGGATTACGACGGCCAGTTTGTTTTTATCAACGACAAGGCCAACGCTCGGGTAGCCGTAGTTGACCTGCGCGACTTTGAAACCAAGCAGATTGTCAAAAATCCGGTCGCTATTATGGATCACGGCGGCACAATGGTCACGCCCAACACAGAATACATCATTGAAGGCGGTCAATATGCCGCCCCCCTGGGTTGGGAATACGCCCCCCTGTCTGATTATAACGATTCCTACCGGGGCCACGTTACTTTCTGGAAATTTGACCGCGACAAGGGACGCATTGATCAAGATAACTCTTTCTCCATAGAACTGCCTCCCTACTGGCAAGACCTGTGCGACTCCGGCAAGCTGGTCAGCGAAGGCTGGATTTTCTGTAACTCCTTTAATGCCGAGAGAGCCACCGGCGGGGTAGAAAAGGGCGAGCCTCCCTTTGAAGCCGGCGCATCGCAAGGGGATACCGACTACATGCACATCTTTGACCTGAACAAAGCCGTGGCAACTTTTAAAGCCGGCAAAACTATGGACATTAACGACTTCCCGGTTATCAGCCTGCAAACGGCCATTGACGAAGGCATTCTCTACCTGACGCCCGAACCGAAGAGTCCCCACGGCGTAGACGTTACCCCCGACGGCAACTTCCTGGTGGTGTCCGGCAAGCTGGACCCCCACGTCACCGTTTACAGCTTTGACAAAATCATGAGTACCATCAAGGCCGGCCAGTGGGACACCGACGATTACGGCGTGCCGGTACTGGCTCTGGATGACGTTAAAGAAGCCTCTGTTGAAGTGGGTCTGGGGCCGCTGCACTCCCAGTTTGACAACCAGGGCTATGCTTACACCAGTCTTTTCCTGGACAGCGCCGTAGCTCGCTGGACGCTGGGCGGTGATTTTGCCGACAAGCACCCCGAAGAGCCGTGGCAATTGGTCAGCAAAATCTCTGTGCATTATAATATCGGACACCTGTTAACCGCCGAAGGCGATACGGTTAGCCCCGATGGTAAATACATGGTGGCGATGAACAAGTGGGCCATTGACCGTTTTGCCAATGTAGGCCCGCTGTTACCCCAAAACTTCCAGTTAATCGACATCGACAACACCGGCGAAAATATGCAATTGCTGTACGATATGCCCATTGGCATTGGCGAGCCGCACTACGCCCAGATGATTAAGTACGACAAACTCAGCCCCTGGGAAGTATATCCCGAAATCGGCTGGGACCCGCAAGAGCAAGCCGTATCGCCCAACGTCGTGCAGCAAGGCGAGGAAAAGGTGGTCCGCAACGGCAACGAGGTGGAAGTCTTTATGACCGCCGTGCGCTCCCACTTTAGCCCCGAACACGTTGAAATCAAAGAGGGCGACCACGTTACCTGGCACATCACCAACGTAGAGCGGGCCTACGACGCCACGCACGGCTTCTCAATTCCAGCCTACAACATCAACCTCAGCCTTGAGCCGGGCGAGCACATCACCTTTGAGTTTGACGCCGACCAACCAGGCGTCTTCAGCTACTACTGCACCGAGTTCTGCTCCGCCCTTCACCTGGAAATGACCGGCTACCTGGTCATTGAACCGGACGGCTCAAGCGCAATGCTTGACCAGTAAAACGTAACGTACCAAACAGTTATGGAGTCCAAAGTATACTTTGGACTCCATAACTACGGCGCACAATGCAACTCTTGGTTCATTTTACTCGTTTCCAATCTTAAGATTGGAAACGAGTAAAATCCAAAATCGTAAATCTAAAATCCAAAATCATTGTAAGGTAAGACCATGATTATGATGACGAGTGACAAACTACAGCAAATTATTGGCCCCCGCGCTCCCGCCGAAGAATTAGCAGCCCGTCGGATGCGCTACATGTGGCCTACCTTATGCATGGTTGGCGCTGCAATTTTAATCATCATCTCCATTTTTATGCCCTATTGGAGCCTGATTTTACACGCGCCCCAATACCCCAAAGGGTTGACAGTTTATGCCTATGTTAACCATATGGAGGGCGATGTGGCAGAAATTGACGGCCTGAATCACTACATCGGCATGCGGCCCCTAAACGAAGCGGCCAAATTTGAAAAAGCAATTTCAATATTTTCCATTATCGCCCTGGCTTTGCTGGTGCTGGCCGCTGTTTTTATTCACTCACCCTGGTCGACACTGTTAACCTTACCCGCAGTTTTCCTCCCCCCTGTTTTTCTGGCCGACCTCTTTTATTGGCTCAACAACTTTGGACAAAATCTTGATCCCCACGCCGCACTTTCTAACGCGGTTAAACCCTTCACCCCCACTATCCTGGGCGAGGGAATTATTGGTCAATTTAAAACTGTGGCCTACGCCGACGTGGGGTTGCTGATGGCTTCAACCGCCTCTATTCTAATTTTGGTAGGGTTATACCTGCAACGACGAGCCTACAAACCGCTGGTTGAGCAAATGAACCAACCCAACCAGAAGGAGACAAGCTCAGAGCAAGAGTCAGCCAACGATGAGTAAGCAAATGGGCAAATGGCAAATGGCAATATGCATGTCATTTCGACCGAAGGGGGAAATCCCTGCGGAGGCTGGTCTAAATTCAAGGGCGATTGGCAGCAATTCCCGTTTTGGAAACTGTGCCGCCGATAATTACTCAGCCGGGCTGATTTTTGCCGGCGTAAGAGCAGAATTGGCAGAATTAACGAATCAAAATTCTATCATTCTGGAAATTCTGCTCTGAAATGCCCACAATT
>JAJRVO010000391.1 GCA_024277275.1 Chloroflexota bacterium | reverse complement strand
TAATTGATAATTGATAATTGCCTTATGTATCATCCAATTTTACGCCCTGGGGCGCAGCGTCAACTAAAAAATATAGGTAATGCCGACCTGGTAATTGGCTTGCCCAGTCATAAAAATACTGATGCCGCCGTTCATGTAGCGCGTGTTGCTTTAGCCGGAGCGCATCAATATTACCCCAATTTGCGCACGGTGCTGATAAACGCCGATACCGGCCTTAAGGCAACCACGCGCCGGGCTGTTGCGGCGCAAGCCCCTGACAACGGGTCCAACAGCGTTGTAGTTAGCGGGCGGTATGATGGTGTTTTGGGTCGGGGGAGCGCCATTGCCGCTTTGCTTGATGCTGCTCTGGCCCTGGATGCCAAAGCTATCATCATTTTAGATAGCCACACCCAGGGCATTACCCCAAATTGGATTGCCGGACTGGGCCATCTGATTTTAGAAAATAAAGCCGATCTGGTCATTCCTCGCTATCGTCAGTGGTCTCTGCCCGACGGTATGTTGAGCGATGTAATAATTTACCCTCTGTTTAGGGCCTTGTGGGGGCAGAGCATCCGCCGTCCGGCAGCCCCCGATTTTGCCCTTTCGCCTCAATTAGCCGCCGCCTCGTTAGATGAAGATGTGTGGGGAACGGCGGCAGCTACTTTTGGTTTGTCTCCGTGGCTGGTAACTTATGGAGCCGTTAATAAGTGGCGCATTGCTCAATCTGCTTTGGGAGAGAAATATTCTGACGCTTACCAAACGTCTTTCTCCGCTAAACAAAAACCAAACCGGGCAACTAAAAAGGCGGAGACACAATTTAGAGCTTGCTTTCAGGATATTTTGAGCGTACTTTTTAGTTTGGCTTACAAATATAGAAGTTGCTGGCAAGACATCAATGATGTGCGGTCGTTACCCACACTTACCCAATTTGCTGCAGAAGCCAATCTTGGGCCTATGCCCCAAGAGGATACAGTCTGGCTGCTTGATAAACTGGCTCTGGGCTGGATAGAGTATCGCGCCCTGTGGCAGCGCATTCTCACCCCCGATAATCTGGCCCAGGTCGAAGTTTTGGCTGCTCTCCCTGCCGATCGTTTTTACTTTCCTTCAGATTTATGGGCCAGAATTATTTATGATTTTATTGTTGTGTTTAACAAAGGCGAGATTGATCCGTCTCAAGTTGTCGCCTCGCTCTTTCCCCTTTACCAGGGACGTTTGGCTGCCTTTTGGCAAGAGATTGCCGGGTTAGCTCTGGTGGGACGGGAAGGTACTGTTGCCGCTCAAGCCGTTGAATTTGAAGAAACCCGATCTTATCTCAAAAACCGTTGGGGCGCTTACCAGCCATTCTCTTGAAGTTTGTTTATTCTCTATCAATAATCGTTCACCCTCCGACAATAGAACGCTGAATTTCGCAGATTTGACGCGGATAAACGCTGATATTATTGAAAAATCAGCGAAAATCAGCGTATATCAGCGTCATCTGCGTTCTATGTTTAGAGGGGGGGTGAGCGTTTACCTCTATAAACAAAACAATCAGGAAGAAGACCGCTCAATATTTTGCAGCAGCCGGCGAGCGGTGTCTTTTAGCGGGGTTGTGTCTTTGGTAGCCAGGGCTTGCAGGGGAAAGATGGCTTCCCGGCCAAGCATAACCAGAGTATGGCGGGCAACAAAGCGTTCAACCCAATCATTGCTCAACAGGGCCTTGGTGAGTTCATCGGGTGAGGCCGGCTGGCCTTGCGCCTCTGACAGGCGATGCAGGGGTTCGTTCCAAATTTCGCCGGCAGCGGGCAACATCGCGCTGGCTTGTTCTATGGCGGCCTGTACGTCCGATAAATGGGGGCGATTTCGCCACCAGAACCACCAGCGACGGTCTTGAGGGTTGTAGCTATACGTTTCTTCTAACCCGCTCCTTATCCAGGTAATCACGCCGCCAATGGCCCAAAATAGCCCGGCCATCATCAGCCAAAAAACCGGCCCAAAGAGCATCCCCCCAATCAGGGCCATAACTAATACACCGCCCACCAATTTACTTAAACTGCCGGTGGGCGTGTTTGACTCCAGTCGCCGTAGCCAGTCTCGCCAGGTTAGTTGCCGGTTTAACAAGTAACCTCTGGCTGCCCCAATTACGCTTCCGGCTATAGCCAACTGCTGTAATATGGCCCATTCAAAGGTTATTGGCGCCACAATCAATATCCCCAACGATGCGCCGGAGATGGCGCTGAGCAAAATCAGGCTGACTCCGACTCCCCAGCCAACTGGTTCATCGGCAACCAGTTCAAACAATCGCTCTGCGTACTCTGAGTCGTTATTATGGCGCCACTCTCGCCAGATAATTTGTTGCCAATTATGGAATGAGTTTTCCATCTGAGTTTTGATTCTCAAAATTGATGACAAGGGGTAATTGAAAGGTTAGAGAATTGGCAACTTCTTAATATCTGGAGTGCAGATTGCAATCTGCATTCCACTATTACCCCAAGTTATTGAGAAGATACGAGGATTGGACAATTTTACCAACCTTCCACTCTTCCATTGTGGATCAATGCCCTGGATTTTTGAGAAGATACCAAAAAAACTTTGGGTTGCTCTGTTGGCAAGTATACCATAACCAGTCTTGTTCCCAAACTCTAAGTTTGAGGGAACCAAAGAATAATTTGATTATTATCTTATTGGTTATTAACTACTATTGTTGCCCCTTTCAAAACATGTTAAAATATGACGTGATGCAGGTGTGGTTTTGCCGCCTTAAAACATTTTTATCAGGAAACTGCAAATATGATTGGTTATTCTACTTCAGCAGATGTTATCTATAAGGTAGCTCGACAACTCAACACATCGCTGGATTTGGATGAGGTGTTGGGAAAAGTCCTTAAATTGACGGTTGAGGCTACCGAGGCGGAGCGAGGCAGTTTATTTCTTTTGGATGAGGTGGGTCAAGTAACGCGCCACATTTTGTCTCGTCCCAACCAGTCACCCGAAGTGTCGCGTCGAAATATAAAAATTGCTATGACACAAGGCTTGGCCGGCTGGGTTTATCGACATCATCAAGGCGCATTAGCCTCCGATGCAGTCACAGATGATCGTTGGGTTCAGTTGCCCGATGATAAAGAGGTGACCGGATCGGCCGTGGTAGTCCCGCTGCTGTATCAGGACCGGATAAATGGACTTTTAGTGCTGCACCACCAAGAAATTCACTTTTTTGATGAGTCGCATCTGGCTTTAACCGCCGGAATTGCGGGCCAGGCGGCTATAGCGGTAGAAAATGCCCGCCTCTTTACCCAGGTTAGAGATGAGCGTGAAGGACTGCACACCCTTATCAACGCTATGCCTATTCCGGTGCTAGAGATTGACACCAACAATTACATTGCTTTTGCCAATCGTACGGCTCAACAATCGCTGCTGGTAAAAAAGGTAAATGTTCCACTTGAGGCAATTGAGGGCGGCGATCAACTGAAACTGACTCTGGATGAGCTGCGCAACCGAACCGAAAATCATATTGAAGTTCGCTGGCCCGATGAGCGGGTCTTTAGCGTGTCAATCAACAACCTGCCTAGACTGGGTACTGTAGTGGCAATGAATGACATTACCTACTTAAAAGAATTAGATGCCATGAAATCGCAATTTGTTGAGACCGTATCGCATGATCTCAAAAATCCCTTGTCGGCAATTATGGGGTTTGCTCAACTATTGCAACTTGAAGAAACCTTATCAGAAGCCGGAGATATTGGTCTGACCAAAATTTTGCATAGCGCCAAACAAATACAAATCCTCATTGAAGATTTGCTTGATCTGGCTAAGATTGAGGCTGGATTGGGAGGACAAGCTGAACCCTGCAACTTGCCCCAGATTGCCAAAAATGTCCTAACTGATTTTAAGCCACGGGTCGAAGAAAAAGAGATTACGTTAATCGCCCATCTCCCCCCCCAATTGCCGATGGTCTCCGGCAATACGTTGCGCTTGTCGCAAGTGGTGTCTAACTTTGTTAGCAACGCCATTAAGTACACGCCCCAGAGCGGCCAGATTGGCATTGAAGTAAGCCAGGCCGACTCTGAAATTTGGCTGCGCGTCTCAGATAACGGCCCCGGTATCTCGCCGGCCGGGCAGTCGCAACTCTTTCAAAAGTTTTATCGTGTCCCGGAAATTCAACTTTCTCATAGGGGAGTTGAAGGGACAGGGCTGGGGCTTTCAATTGTCAAGGCCATTGTTGAAGGATACGGCGGGCGAGTTTTGGTCGAGAGCGAAGTCGGCGTGGGTAGCATCTTTGGCTGTGTGCTGCCAATCTGGTCTCCCCAATCTGAGAGCGATGCGGCCAATTAATTCTGTGTGCAGAACCGGCGCGCTTTTGCTCATTAGCGCCGCTATTCTGTTGACCCACGCAGCTTGTGCCGGGCCGGATTCGCCGCCGGCAACGGTGGCCCCTAAAGCAACTTCTGCGCCTCAAAATGCCGTACAGCATAACGCCACCGCCGCAGAAGAAACGGCGGTCGCATCGTCCGCATCCCAACCAACCGAGAGCGCCCCTTTACCCGCATCCGCAACTCCCATAATCATGCCTCCCGCCCACCCCCTGCGGGCCTGGACCATTGCCGCCGATGGCGCGGTTTTTGTCCTCGACGCCGCTCACACTCTTTACCGCCTGGCTGCTGCCGACCTGTCGCCCCTGACTCAATCCGGCCCCTTATTTACCGGCCCGGTTGATGCCCCGGCTTTTTTGCTGGCAAGCGATACCCATCTTTTTGTTGGCGACCGGCAAAGCGGCCAAACGTTGGTTCTCAATCGCACTGATTTTACCCAAGCCGGCACGCTGGAACACGCGGGTCCAATGGCTTTAGACCCTGTTGCTCAACATCTTTTCCTCGTCCCCCAATTTGCGCCCGATGATATCTTTAACGGCCGGTTTTTGGCCTACAACCTGCCCAACCTGAACCAGCCGTCTCTGGAATTTGAACTATCGTGCCTGCGCCCCCAGGATTTGGCAGCCAATCCTTCGGCCCGACGTCTCTATGCCCTCACGCTGGGTATTTGCAGCTCTCCCCCGCACCAGCGTCAAGCCTACACCATTTACAATTTGGATACGCTGGCGGAGATTGGGCAATCTACCCCGGAACTCGGCGCTCTGACCCGGCCTGCCGTGGCCGAGCAAGCCGGTGTTTTAGCAACAACCCTCGATGCCAAAAGCGGCCTCTTTTTTGACGACAACCTATTCATTCTCGACTCGCAAGGCCAGCCGCTAGGCGCCTACCAGGCGCTTGACGGCTTGCCCGCCATCAGCCCCGATGGAGCGTGGCTTTATCTGCTCCGCCGGCGGGGTTTGTGGGTTTTGCAAGGCCCTGATTTTTCGCTGCAAAGCATTCTCTTTTTCGACCAGTCGCCCCCGGCCGATTTGGCCCTTTCGCCCGCAGGCGACACGCTTTACCTCTTTGGCAACGGCTGGCTCAACGCCCAACCCACCGCCCATTTACAAACGCTCGGCATCCCGCCCATTAGCCCGTTTCCCTCCGCCTGGAGCCAACCCGACCCAAACGCGCCCTCAATTTTGCCAGCGCGCCTCTATCGCTCGCCGCAGCTAACGCGGGATGGCGCTTCTTTTGCCCAATACGGCCAGGAAACGTACCGCACCGTCGATGGCGGCCAAAGTTGGCAGTTGTTGGTATCGCTGCTTGAGCCTGAACTTTCTCCCATCCAAACCCTCTCGCTCTCTCCCGATTTTGCCGCCGACCAAACGCTTGTAGCCCAGACCGGCTCCACGCTGCACCGTTCCACTGATAACGGCGACACCTGGCAAGAATGGACTCCGTCCATCGCCTTTGTCTCAGAACAAGACGGCAACCGGGAGCTTTACGTGATGAGTCAAGATGGAGAGGAACAACTTCGTCTGACCGATACCCCTGCCGCAGAGGAAAACCCGGCCTGGTCCCCGGCCTGGACTCGATTGGCTTTTCAAAGCAATCGTAACGGCAACTGGGATATTTTTTCTATGCGGATTGATTGCGCATTTCCTGATGGGCTGGAAATTGGAGGAGCGTGCGAGGTACAGCAGTTGACTGCCGACGCCGCCGACGACCTGCTCCCAGCCTGGTCGCCCGATGGACGGTCGATAGCTTTTGTCTCGATGCGGGACGGCAACCCCGAAATCTACATAATGGACAGCGACGGCCAGAACCAACGCCGTTTAACCTTTAACCCCACCGGCGATTGGCGACCGGCCTGGCTGCCCGATAGCCAACGCCTTGTCTTTGCCGGCAACCGCAATGGCAATAACGATATCTACCAACTGGCTGTACCCCCGTCCGACACCGCTTCTCTTGCGTCTGAGCCGGAGTTAACTGCTCTCACCACCGACCCCGCCGATGACCGCGACCCGGCCATTGGCAACAATACGTTATATTTCCTCTCCGACCGGGATGGCATTATGCGCGTCTATCGCCTGGACTTGAGCAGTCAATTTGCCCAACCCTACCCCGCCACCGAGACTGCGCAGCCCGAAGGCCATCCCAGCCCCGACGGCAACAGTCCCACCATTCTGGTCGCCGCCGAGTATAAGGGTGTCTCAACCATTTACCGCGTCATTGGCGCTGAGTATACCCCCCTGACCTCCGGCTCAACCTTCGACGGTCAGCCCGCCTGGGGACCGGCGCTGTGGGATTCGGTTGAGGCTATGCCGGAGGGTGGGCTGGTGAAGTGAAGCTGAACTCAGTTAATCGGAATTGGATCGCCCAGGGGTAGGTTGGGTTGAAGAATGAAACCCAACCTAATCGGCCCCAAATTGTCGGGTTTCGTACCTCAACCCGACCTACATATTGCATTTACCTCTCAATTCTGCGTTGAGCCGTAGACTTTTTGCCGGTTTCTGTTATCATTGGGGCGATTGAATGATTAGGGTGTGTGTAAGATGAGTTGAGGAGTGCAGAATTCATTCTGCTAAAGTCCCAAAAGCGGAATGAATTCCGCACTCCTTCAATATTCTGACTGAATTTGAAACACCCCCGAATGATTTGAGGAATTGCCGACAATGCGTCAAATATCAGGAGTGCTAATCGACTTTGCTTTGGCCTGGCGGCTATTAACAATTATCCCACTGCCGTTTGTGCCGGAGGATTTTGAGCGACCGGCCGGACGCGCCGCAGGATACTATCCGTTGGTGGGTCTGGCGTTGGGGCTGCTGCTGGCTGGAGCGGGCCGGCTTTTTTACTTTTTGCTGCCGGAGAGCATAGCGGCAACGCTGCTGCTGCTGGTTTGGGTCGGTTTAACCGGCATGCTCCATCTGGATGGTTTTATGGATTCTTGCGACGGCCTTTTACCGCCCCGAGACCCGGCTCGCCGCCTGGAGATTATGAAGGATAGCCGGGTGGGGGCTTTTGGGGTAGTCGGGGGCATTGTGCTGTTGCTGCTTAAGTTTAACGGGTTGGCGGCTTTGCCTGCCGCTTATCGCTGGCCCGCGTTAGTCGCTATCCCGGTTCTGGCTCGATGGACAATGACCTGGGTGATGGTCCGCTATCCCTTTGCCCGTAAAGAGGGGCTGGGCGTTTTGTTTAGCGCGGGGCTGGGTTGGGCGCAAGTTGGCCTCGCTTCCACAGTTGCCGGGGGGGTGACGTTTATTTTTTTTGGAGCGAGTGGGGCGCTGTTGCTGATTGTAACCTGGCTCGCAGCCACTCTCATAGCCCGCTTCGCCGTCGCTCGTATCGGCGGCTTAACCGGCGATGTTTACGGAGCCACTTGCGAGACAGTAGAAACGGTCTTGTTGGTCATCGTCATTGTGATGGCAAATTGGGGAATTTAAGATGAGACCGATTGTGTAAGCATCTTTAATCGTAAATCCAAAATCTAAAATCCAAAATCCAAAATC
>JAJRVO010000028.1 GCA_024277275.1 Chloroflexota bacterium | reverse complement strand
ATGCTAAATGCAGCCGGGAACAATACCAGCCCAAAAACAATGATTGCCGTGGGCGCAATCAGCATCCAGGCCAGGCGCGCTTCTTTGGCATCCATTGAATTGCTGGTAATACGCTTGAGCCAGGACGCTGATGTTTGTGTAATTGTTGCCATCCCACACTCCTATCAAAAATGTAAACTCCCACTATAGAGATTTAGAGTTAGGTGAGTTGGGTGAGTTGGGTGAGTTAGATGAGTTTTTAACTCATAAAACTCACTGAACTCGTAAAACTCATTAAACTCATTAAACTCCTATAAACTCAAATAGCGGGAGTTCACTTGATAACAATTAACAACTTAACAACTATTGAGATCGCTCGGCCAGAAGCGCCTCAACCTGCTCTTGCAAGAAGGCAGCTCCCGTTTCCGGCGTCATTGAGCCTTCAAGGGCAATGGCGCTGATAACCTGCGGAATTAACAAGCGCCCTTCAATATCGCCGACGACGGCTCGTTCGGTGGCGTCGTAGTCGGGCCGGAAGAGCCAGCGCTGCATTGAGTCATACCCGTTGGCAATCTGCTCCAGGGTTTCCGGCGAGTAGTTGGCAAAGTACTCGCTGCTGCCTTTCCAGCCATCCACGGCGCTCTTGAGGACGGGAACCTTGCCAAAGGGGGCCAGGGCCAGAACATCCTGGTAGCCTTCGGTTAAGAAGAACTTAACCACATCTTGCGCGGCGGGGTCTGCCCCGGTCATAATACCCAGGGTGACTAGCTGACCGTAAGAGGCGGAGCCGTTGGGGCCTTGCATCATTGGGGCAAAGCCGGTCTTTACGGCGAGGTCCGGGGTGGGCAACTCAACATTGCCGCCGCCTTCCAGGCCGGAGCCGTCTACCAGGTCGTCCATAATGTAGGTTGAGTAAAAGAGCATAGCCGCCTGGTCATATTCGTAAGCTTCGCGAGCGCCGCGCCAGTACTGCGGGCCGGGAGCGGCGCAATCTTGCAGGCTGGTGTACCATTCCAGCGCCGCAATCATCTCCGGCGTGTTCATGGTCACGTTACCGGCTTCGTCAAAGGGCCAGGCGTTGTTAGAAATGGCAACCTGCTCAAAAATCTGCTGGCCGTAGTTCTGGCCGGGGTCGGAGCCTAACGTGACGCCATACAGGAAGTTACCCTGACCGGCAACACTGCAATTGGCTGCGCTGATGGCATCCCATGTTACCGGCGCTGCCAGACCTAGCTGATCAAAAAGGTCCGTGCGATACCAAATGGCCTGAATCCAGCCGTCGTAAGGCACGGCGGCATATTTGCCGGTCGCCGGATCGATAACCATAGATAGTGGCCCTTCGCGGAAGTCGTCCATACCAATGCTGTTGATAACGGCCATCGAGGCATCCTGGTCAAGGATGCCATCGGCGGCAAAGGTAGCCACGCGCTCAATGCCCATGCGGACAATATCCGGCTTACGGTTGGCGGCAACAGCCACGGCAATACGCTGCGAGACGCCCGCTTCTTGAATAGGCACAATCCGCACTTCGACATTTGGATTTTGGGCCATATAAGCTGCCGCTACAGCCTCGTACACGGCCACCCGATCTGATTCGTTATCGGTGGTCCAGAACTCAACCAGGGCTTTGCCCTCGGCGGCAGTTGGGTTCAAAAAGGCTTCGGCCTCTTCGCTTGAAGGGATGCACAACTGCTGGCCAATTTCAATCTCGTCCGGGTTTTTGATCTTGGCATAGCTGTCATCCTGGCTATTCATAGCGTTAGTGGCGTCTACAATGGCCGGGTAAGCCAGATAAGTGCCAAAGAAGCGGTCGGCCAGCTTCGACAGCCAGTCATCGGCCTGCACGGTGTAGGTATCATCGCAAGCGGGTTCCTGAGCATAGCCGGGTACGGCCATAAAACTAAACAGCACGAGCATTGCTAAAACAATTAGGGTTTTCTTAGACATAGTTTTCTCTCCGTATTTACTCCTTACATAATTTTTGTTTCTTTATAAAGCGATCTTTACGGGTGAGGCGAGTTTTGAGATGTCATCACCTCCTTTCATTAAGTTGAGATTTCTGCAAAGCTACTTGATTGCCGAATGACGAGCGAGGGTTGCAAAACAACTTGTTGTTCCGTTATTTCCGCACCCCTAATAACTTTAACCAACATCTGGCAAACCATTGTTCCAATGCGATAAACCGGCTGGTGAACTGTTGTTAAGGATGGATGCGCGTATTCGGCCAGAGGAATATCGTCGAAACCGATGATGCTCACATCCTTGCCTACCGTCAATCCTCGCTGTTGGGCCGCGCTCATAGCTCCCAGCGCCATTAAATCGTTACAGGCAACAATGGCCGTGGGCGGAGCGGGCATATCAAGCAATTGGCCGGCTACCTCTCGCCCGCCGCGTTGAGTCAGGTCTCCTTCTATAATTAAGGCGTTATCTACAGACAAGCCATAAGCCCCAAGTGTATCGACAAAACTCCTCAGCCGGTAATGGGCAAATGTTAAATATGAAGGAGCGGCAATATGGGCCAGCCGAGTATGGCCTTGTTTTACCAGGTGATCAATCACCAGTTTCATGCCCAACTCGCTATCCTCATCAACCAGGGGAAAATTATTATCGCCTTCAATCCGGCCAAAAGCGGCAAAAGGATAATTATGCTCCAGGAGCATAGCAATGCGGGCATCTTGTCGCCGGGTTCTGACAATTATAAACCCGTCAACACGCCGGCTGCGAATATTTTTTAAATAAGCGCTTTCTTCTTCTTCACCGGGCGAACGAGTTGAAACAAGAAGGTCAAACCCTTGTCGGGCAGCCTCGTTGCCAACACCGGCTAAAAACTCGCTAAAAAATGGATCGGAGAAACGAGGACCAAAAGTAGGTAAAATGAGGGCTAAGGTATCGGTGCGCCGCTTCTGAAGCTGCCGGGCAATAATGTTTGGCTCATAGCCCAACTCCAGAGCAACCTGTTGAACTTGTTGCCGGGTGGCTTTGCTAACATCATCATAACCGGCCAGAGCGCGAGAAACCGTGGTAACTGATTTCCCTACCT
>JAJRVO010000390.1 GCA_024277275.1 Chloroflexota bacterium | reverse complement strand
TACTTCTTACTCCCTACTTCTTACTTCCTCATCTGTTTGGCTTCGGCTTGGAAGCGAATGGCCTTGTCTGGGTTACATGTCAACAATTCGGTCATAGTGTTCGCGGTCAAAGAACTCTTTTAATGCTGCTTCTCCTTCTTTGACCGCTTCTTCCCACATCTGCCGGAACTCAACTGCCAGACGTTTGGCTTCTTCATCACCGTGCGTATCAATGTAAAAACGTCTTGTCCACCTGTTTCTTTGACCTTGCGGCCCTATTGGACAAGATGCCGCCCAATACCACGCCTTATGTTCTTTCTTTTTATCCCACCCGTGATAGGTATAGGTTTTGTGAACGCCATTTACGCCGCTTTTGTTGTTTGCTTGAACTTCGTCGCTATCATCAAAACGAAATGGCGGGCCTGTTGTATCGGCCAGTTCTGGATGCGCTTTTAGATATTCTTCAAGGTACTGCTCTGCGGCAACCAGGGCTTTGCCTTTGCTTCCATATTGGGTATCACTAAACAATTTGGAGTGATAACCTCTTTTTCCTCCGGCTCTTACTTGCCAACCGTGCGTGCCTTTTTTAGAATTTTTTGGCGCATCAATTCTAACAATAAATGCCATACTTTTAACCCAACTCTTCTATTTATGTTTAATATCCCTCCCAAGATTATTGATAAATTACGTTAAGATTTACCCCTGGTATGAACATCCCTATAAATCCGCACCCGTCGATAAGGCTCACGGCCCTGACTGTGTGAAATCAGGTTGGCTTGCCGGGCCATTTGGTGCTGTTCTCGCCTGATATTGGAACTTTGAGGCGCTAATTCTATGCTGCGGGTCCCCGATAACACTTTATGGATAGCCTCTTGAGTTTCGCGCATGGCAATAGAGTCGGCGTCAACCTCGTCGGCATTTAGTGAGAAGATGTCGGCCAGGCAAGACTCCATCTGTATTACCGTATTAGAGCGCAGCACATAAACCGGCTTGCCCAGTCGCTCGGCCTGGGTGATGGGCTGAGGGTGCTTGCGGTAGTAGTTTTTGAGCGTCATTAAAACATCCGCATCCTCTAAATCATCCACAATAGTTATCGGCAAGCGGAGCGTTCGGGCTGCCTGACGCAACCGGTTTTGTCCCACGCCATAGGGGTAAATCTTTTTGGATTGCAACACTTTGGTATCAAAGTTAGTGACGCCCTGGGCCGCCTGTCTGCCTCTAAAATCTCCATAACCGCCATTTCTGTTTTTGGCGGGCATCTCCCCGGTTTTGGGTTGAACGGGCGACTCGATTTTAACTTCACCGGCTTCACTGCGGTAGCGTATTTCGGGGATCAGCGGCTTTTGGCGCAACAACATATCAACGGCCCGGCCCACTTCATGATGTACGGCAAAGGTCTGCCGGTCTTTAATCTCGACCAGGACATCAAAGGTGGGGGGAGCGCGTCGCTCTAGCACCGTTTTTTGCGTGCCTCGTCGCCGAGCCTCTTCATCTGAGAGGGTGACGCTATCAATGCCCCCCACCAGGTCTGACAAGGTGGGGTTGAGCAGCAGGTTTTCCAGGGTGATTCCGTGAGCCGTGCCGACCAGTTGCACGCCGCGTTCGGCAATGGTTCGGGCCGCTTCGGCTTCAAGTTGTCGCCCAATTTCATCAATGATGATGACCTCCGGCATATGGTTTTCTACCGCTTCAATCATCACCTCGTGCTGCAAACTGGGCTTGGCAACCTGCATTCGCCGGGCGCGGCCAATGGCCGGGTGGGGAATATCGCCATCGCCGGCAATTTCATTGGAGGTGTCGACAATAACCACCCGTTTCTTTTCGGCCAAAATTCGGGCGGCCTCGCGGAGTAAGGTAGTTTTGCCAACGCCTGGTCGACCCAGCAGCAGCAAACTCTGCCCCGTCTCCAGAATATCCTGGACAATATCCACCATGCCAAAAACAGCCCGCCCCACCCGGCAGGTTAAACCAATAATTTTGCCTTGCCGGTTGAGAATAGCAGAGATTCGGTGCAAGGTGCGTTCAATTCCGGCCCGGTTATCGCCCATAAATTTGCCAATGCGGGTAACGACGTAATCAATATCTTCTTGAGCAATTTCCTGCGCGCTCAAAATCATTTCATGCTCGGTAAAACGGGCCTCTGGACAGCGTCCCAGGTCAATTATGATTTCAATTAAATTTTGGTCCTCCTCGTTGACGGCTTCCAGAACTTCTTTGAGGTGGGGGGGTAAAACATCTAACAGGGCTTCCAGGTCGTCGGTTATTCTTATTTGATGGGTTGAGTTATCCAAGGTTTCTATCTTGTGGTTCCTCCAAAACTTCTGGTAGTTTCTTTTATTTACAAAATTGGCGTCAAAATTTTACGGCTGCGTTGTTTACCAGCTTTATTTTTGGGCGCCGGCCGGTTCATTTCGGCGCGACTCATCATAGTTGGGGCAGCCCCTTCTGTTGAGCCGGTTTCAAGAGCCTTCATCAAAGATGGCGATTTTTCTCGGATGCGGACGGTCATTGGTTTAACTACCAGCGTTTGACTGGTTAAGGGTTGAAAACCCAACGCGGGCAGTACATTTTGCCAACCGGCCTCATATTGTCTAAAGGCAAAGTATACAGGCAGATGCGCTTTATTTGCAGTCAGTTGTAGGGCCGCCTGACACAACGCTTTAGCTTTTTCTAAAATGTTGGGGTGGAGCATGGTTCTAATCCAATACCCGCACTCGCCGGTCCGAATATGCAGAGCGCCGAGCAGTTCGCCGTCAACTTCCCAAACATAGCCATCTCGTCGTCCTTGCTCTCCCCAATGATGCCTGGTTAAATCCCATTGCCCCTGAGCCAGCCCTTCCACATTTTGCACGGCCCGGGGGGTTAAGGCGGCATATAATTTTTGCAGCCCCCACCCATCACCAGGTTGCTGAGGCCGCAATTTTATAGAAGTGTTAACGCAATTACTTGCCTGATCCAGTTGATAAATATCCTATTGACCATATTCAATAAAACCAACGTTCCTGAATAGTTGAAGTTCCTCGCTTTGCAGGGGCAAACGGGCATAAATGCGCAAACTGCCTCGCTCTGCCGTTTGAACACACAAATGGGTCAACAAACGCTGCCAGATAGCGTGGCTACCGTTTCCCGCATCCAGGGACGGCGATATAAATACCACATCACGCTCCGGCCTGCCGGGTCTAATACGCATTTGGGCCAGACCTACAAGTTTCTTGTTTTCATCTCGTTGGTCAAGAATAAAGGTAGATGGCCCCGACCGGGGGGACAGAACGCTGTTTAATAACGCCGAGCGCAGGGGAGAGCGGGGATGCGTTAATTGCTCTTCTATGTCAAGAGACGTTCCTACCCGTTGAAGGCGCGCCACAAGCCGCAGGTGACGCACTTGGAAGGATTTTATCAATTTTCAATTCTCAGGCTTTAATTACCGATAGTGAATATTAGCCAATTATTTACACCCTAATTGTACTCCGATTAGAGCGGCTTGGCAAGTAAAATTGAGGGTAGATTTTACACCAAATGCTTGCCGCCATCAACGCGGATAATCTCTCCGGTCACATAATCGCCGGTTTGAAGCAGGTAGAGCATAGCGTTAACTACCTCTTGCGGAGAACCCGTGCGGCGGGCGGGGATATGTTGGGCCAAACGTTCAAAAAGAGCCGGGTCGTCATTTACATTGGGGAGAATGGCTCCCAGAACAATGCCGTTGACCTGAATGTTTCGCCCGGCCAAAGCGTGAGCCATTGCCATAGTTAGCCCTTCTAGCCCCACTTTGCTAATGGTGTAAGAAAAGTGGTGGTTTTGGGGACGCATAGCAGACGCGTCGAGTAGATTGATTATTTTCCCCGGCCTATCTTTGGGCAGCGTCCGGGCAAATGCCTGGCTAAGAAGAAAAGGGGCTTTAAGGTTGACCATCATACTCCGGTCCCAGGTAGCCGAGGCAGCGCTCATAAAATCTTCGGGGGGAAAGATGGAGGCGCTGTTGATAAGAATATCAAGCCGCCCGGCTTGTTCCACGGCAAAGGGAATGATTGTCTCTACGGCGGCCTCATCGCCTAAATCTGCGGAGATTAACCATGCTTTAGCGCCGGCGGTATTGAGTTCGGTTATTGTTTGTTGGGCCGCCTCCGCAGAACGCCCGTAGTGAATAACCACATTGCAGCCCTGCTGGGCCAGGGCTATAGCCAAAGCCTTGCCCACACGTTTGGCGCCGCCGGTAATCAGAGCAACTTTATGCTTTAGATTCAAGTACGCATCACCTATGGTTTACGCCTATCAAGTTAGTTCACATGCTGACGCAAACAAAAGCTAAAAACACTTCCTTTACCCAATATGCCTTCACTCTCTACGCCAACCGTGCCGCCCAGTTTTCTTACAATCCGTTCCACAATCGACAACCCCAGACCGTGTCCTTCGGCGCGGACCTGATTGAGCCGGTTAAAGGGAACAAACAACTTGGCCTGCGCCTCCGGGGTTAAACCATCGCCATTATCATGCACCCAAAACTTCACCATGCCGTTTGATTCGGAAGTTGCGCCCAATCTTACATATGGAGGTTCTCCGCCGTACTTGATGGCATTGCTAAGGTAATTGGCCCATACTTCTTCAACCCACGGGCCATATCCCCAACCCACCGGCCATTCAGTGGGAACAACAATCTCGGCTTTAGATTCCTCAATCATATAGGATAGACGACCTTGCGCTTCGGCCACAACTTCGTCCATATCCAGCGGTTCTAACATTACTTCTTCTGTACGCACACTGGCCAGTAATAACAACTCGTTAATAATGCTGGTCATTTTACGACCGTTTTGCATGATGATATCAGAGTATTTCTGCAAATCATCTTCTGAGATTTGTGTGGAATACTTGCTCAAGAATTGAGCGTAATTAATGGTCACGCCCAAAGGGTTTTTAAGGTCATGCGCTACGGTGTGAGAAAAAGCATCTAACTCTGCAATCAGTTTTTCGCGCTGAACAATCTCCTCTTGCAAGCATTTGTTTTTCTCCTCCAGACTCCGTTGCAACTCCTGAACCGTCAGGTGAGTTCTGAGGCGGACCAAAACCTCCTCGGATTGAATCGGCTTGGTGATGTAATCTACCGCCCCAAGCGAAAAGCCTCTGACTTTATCGACCGTATTGGCCTGGGAAGTTATAAAAATGACCGGAATGTGTCGAGTGCTCCCATTTATTTTTAACCGGCGACAGGTTTCAAAGCCATCGATGCCGGGCAAGATTACATCTAAAAGAATAATATCAGGCCTGACCATTTCGGTCATAGCCACAGCGCTTTCCCCATCATCAACCACTAACACCTTGAATCCGAATCCACGCAAATAATCAAACAGCACCCCCAAACTGGTGGCGCTTTCTGCAACTATTAAAATTACATAATCTTCGAGATTTTTGAGGTTAGACACGTTGCTTATTTTTTCTTGGTTCCAAAATTGAGGATTGGGCTATGGTTTTCGGCTTGACCTTACGCTTCTTATTTTACCCGCAATTTGCTTATCAATAAATCCTCCATTGGTACTTATTTAATTCTACACGCACCAAAACTTCCCTACCCGGGATACTTGCGCATTTTAGCACGGCTACACTTTACTGACAATTTAAAATAGAGGAGACAGACTCAGCCTACGGCACGACAATGAGAACGAGAATTTTTTGCTGACAAGCTGACCGGCTGATGTGCTGACAAGCTATTTTCAGAGATTACGGCAAATCACTTCTTAACATAATCTTGCAGCATAAGCCTATCTTTGGTAGAATTAGAGGGTAAGGTAAACGTTAATCCCAACACCCGTTTGGATATTGTAACCATCGTTATTTATGGTATACTTGTCCAAGCATCCCCACAGGGGAAGCAAAACTATTTGGAGGCGCTAACTCAATATGGCTCTGGTAACAATTGCAGCAAATAAACGTCATCTTGTCGACTCCAAAGGACAACCCTTTTTCGCGTTGGGCGTCAACTACGCCGGCTACTTTGACCGCGCCTGGAAAATGTGGGAGTCTGATTTATTTGACCCGGACCTAATTGCCCGTGATTTCCGTAAAGCCCAAAACAGCGGCTTTAACGCCATCAGGCTTTTTGTTCACTCGGCTTTGGGCCGGGATATTGCCGGCAATGATTTTGCCAAACTCGATCAAACCCTTTCTCTGGCTCAGGATCACAATTTAAAAGTTATCCTAACCTTTAACGACGCCCATTATCTAAATCTGGGTCGCGTTGGAGAACTGGATGCCAACATTGCCGGTCGCTACAAAGACATCTCCACAATCTTTGCCTACGATTTAGAAAATGAGCCGGTTTTTTATAACCTGGCTGCCGCGATTTACCCGGATGGCTACCAGTCCCCCATCCAAACCAGCCAACTGGTCGATCATTACGGAGTCCGCGTTAGCCGCGAAGAGGCCCTTAACCTACAGCAAAACCGCCGTATTCCCAGTCACCTGGATACGGATAAGGCGTTTTACTACATTAACGCCCTCCAACTGTTTTTGGAGTATGACCGGGCGGTCAACAGCTTTGTCAACCGGGGCAAAGGAACCATTGTCGATTTTATGCTCTCCGACGAGGCCCAACCCTGGCACATGCTCATTGGCGTATTGGACGGCACAGTAGAAGCCTGGCTACGGGCGCGCATCGACCCCGTTCGGTCTGCCGGCTGCTGGCACCTGCTCACCGTTGGCTGGAACTGGATGCACTTTGCTTCGCTCCCGGCTAACCGGCTGCTTGATTTTCAGGAGTACCACAACTACCCCAGCCTTTCCTGGTCAGGGTTTAATACCAACATTAATCACCTGCAAGCGCTGCGCCAGGCCTTTCCAGACCACCCAATTCTATTTGGCGAGTTCGGTTGGAGCAATCAATCCAGCACAAACCCGGCAACTAGCCAGCCCGTTTCCGATGACCGCACCGCCCTATATGAAGCCGCAATGCACGCCTATATGCGGGCCAATAGCTTTGGCGGCGGCTTTAAATGGATGCTCAACGACACGGATGTCCCTCACAACCCTTACGAGGCCACTTTTGGGGTATTCAAGCAAGGCGATGAACCTAAACCCGTCCGCGACCTGTTTTTGCGCTTTAGCCAGGATTGGCCGTCTGTTGACCAAAGCGGCATCTTTAACCTCATCCGCGATCTGGAAACAGGCATATCTTATCGGTTCGACCTGCCCGGACAAACTACCGTGGGCGGGCGCGTTTATCAAGACAACATCATCAGTTGGCAAGCGGAGGGCATTGCTCACTGCTTTATCAAACAAGAAAATAACCAGCTACTTATTGACGCTCACGGCGCGGGGCAGCTTTCTATTGAGCCGTGGGAAATTATCCCTTCGTGGGACCGGGCGCGCAAAACCGACCTGTACCGGGTCTTTACCGATAACAACCGCACCCGGCAGCGTGTCTTTAAAGCAGGAGAGAGCGTTCTGGTCGACGTCCGTGCCGGGGCAAAGTACGCCATTGCTATGGGCGCGGCAGCGCCGGTCGACCCGCCGCCCGATGACGCGCCGGAGGTTGACCCCAAACCGGGTGAACACGTAGTTTTGCTGGGTAACGCCGACAGTTGTCTACAAGCCGCGCTAAAATACATCCGCCGCTTTGCGCCGGACTTTACCTTTGCCGCAACTGAAGTGGGCGGACGTTGGGCATACGTTACCGTTGTCGCTACCCCGGACCAGGTATCGGACGAGATGCTGGATAATATCAAAGCTACCGGAGCCATCATTGTAGAGCGTATTCAGGGCGACGCCTCAACCGACGTCAAAACAACTCTGGATAATATGGCCGACCGCGGCCAACGCTTTCTCTCCGCAGCCCTCCCGCCCCAGCCAGAACCTCCCACCCCCTCGCCCACGCCCGAACCCGAACCAGAACCCCCACCTGACAAGCCGGACGAGATTTACATTGTCCAACCCGGCGATACTCTGGGCCGCATTGCCCAAAGAATCTACGGCGAGTTTCGGCTGTGGACAATTATTTTTGAAGCCAACCGCGACAAAATTTCCAATCCCGGTCTAATCAGGGCAGGGATGGAATTGCTAATTCCTAAGCGGTAGTAATGATGCGCAAAGAAATGACTCACGAGCCAAAGGCAGAACTGTTGGCCTCAGAAAATGCAACACAAAATGCAGAACGGCTACGGATGCTGTTTAACCGACAACCACAAACCAAGCTTAATTTTTCCACCGTTCCCACCGGCTTTGCCCTATCGGTTGGCGAGGCATTGTCGATGACCGTACCGCGCATTGCTCTGGTCCTCCATCCTGAGAAGATTATCTTGTTCGGTTCATACGCCTATGGCGCGCCTACGCCCGATAGCGATGTAGATTTATTGGTCATTATGAAGACAAATTTGCCGCCATCCAAGCGATATCTTTTGGTTTCACGCCTCCTGCGTCCGCGACCTTTCCCGGTAGACATCCTTGTCAAGACCCCATCGGAGATTAAGCATGCTCTAAACACAGGCGATTTCTTTGTCCGGGAAATAATGTCTCAAGGACAGGTTTTGTATGAATACAAGCAATGACCCGCAAGCCTGGGCAGCCCGCGCCGAAGAGGATTACCTGCTGGTTCGTTCCGCTTTACGCCATAAAAAACCTTTGACTTACGGGGCCTGTTTTCACGCTCAACAATGCGCCGAGAAGTATCTGAAGGCCATACTGATTGATCGGGACCAGCCATTCCCAAAAACACACGATTTATTAGCCTTGAGTGATTTGTGCGCCAGGGCCGGTATCTTTGTGGCAATAGATGCCGATCAACTTGATGTTCTATCCGCTTATGCTGTTCAGGTTCGCTATCCCGGCCAAGACCCAACCCCGGAGGAAGCGCAAGAGGCTTTGAAAATAGCCAAGTCGGTACGCCGTTTTGCCCGAAAATTGTTAGGTATCAGATAATGTTTCGGCAAAAGATCGTCAATTATATTAATTAGAGAGTTTATCAATAATGACCCATAACGCATTTGACATTCTTAAAGGGCGAGACTTTATCGCCCAAGTTACAGACGAAGAAACCGTCCGCAAAGAACTAAGTGAAAAACAGATGGTATTTTACATCGGTTTTGACGGTTCAGCCGACAGCCTGCATGCCGGTCACCTGGTCCCTATTATGGCAATGATGCACATGCAACTGGCCGGACACCGCCCCATTGGTTTGGTAGGCGGAGGCACAACAATGATTGGCGACCCCAGCGGCAAAACCGAGATGCGCCAACTGCTTTCTGAAGAGGCAATTCGGGCCAACGGGCGAAGGTTACACGCGCAACTCAATCACTATCTGCGCTTTGACGACAACCAGGCCATTGCCGAAAACAACGCCGACTGGCTGCTGGACCTCAACTACATCGCCTTTCTGCGCGAGATTGGTCGCCACTTTAGCGTCAACCGGATGCTGTCCGCCGAGGCTTACAAACAACGCCTAGAGAAGGGCTTGAGCTTTATTGAGTTCAATTACCAACTGCTGCAAGCCTACGACTACCTGGAACTGTATCGTCGACACGGCTGCACCATGCAAATGGGCGGCGACGACCAGTGGGGCAACCTGCTGGCCGGGGTCGATTTAATTCGGCGAATAGAAAGCGTCACCGTCCACGCTATGACCTACCAACTGCTGACCACAGCCAGCGGCGCAAAAATGGGCAAAACGGCAGCCGGCGCCGTCTGGCTAGACCCGCAGAAACTCAGCCCGTATGATTACTACCAATACTGGATCAACTGCGACGACCGGGACGTTGAAAAGCTGCTCAAGATTTTCACTTTTGTGCCGCTGGACGAAATCAAACGCCTGGTCGCCCTGGAAGGGGCCGAGTTACGCGAAGCCAAGCGCGTATTAGCCTACGAAGCCACCGTCATCACTCACGGCGAAACAGAAGCCAAAGCCGCCGAAGCAGGGGCCAAAGCCGCCTTTTCCGGCGCGGGAAATATCGACGCGATGCCCACCACCACGTTGCCTCGCGCTCGCTTAGAAGGCGGGCTGGGGGTCCTGGAAATTTTCACCGAGGTCGGCCTGACCAAATCTCGCGGCGAGGCCCGGCGAATGCTGCAACAGGGCGGCGTTTACGTAAACGACGACCGGATTGAGCAAATAGAAACCACCCTCACCCCAACCGATCTTACCGACAACGGCATTGTGCTAAGAGCCGGTAAAAAGAAGTATCATCGCCTGGTTTTTGAGTAAAGACTATATCGCCCAAACAACTAAAAATAAAAAGATGACCCCGGACAAACCGGGGTCATCTTTTTTAGGGTAAAGAAATGCACAAAAGACCAATGTGCCGCCTGTTAAATTAGGTTATACTCGTCTCACCGGGCTTTGTCAAATTCCTCAATCATTGGGCCTTGGGTTTATGTTAAAACTCTTAGTTTTTCTAATATTTCTGAAATTGATAATGATGGAGCATTGATAATTTCTACGCCGGGAGGAAAGTCTGCCATCATTGGAAAATATCCTCCCTTTTTAGTTGCAATCAAGAACATCACCGGAGCATTCTTGGTTTTGGCAGCATTATACAAGCAAGTAGCAGCATCCAGGATAGTTTCATTGTCCCGCTGAATTCTGACAGGAATAGGGCTACCATTGACATCATCTTTCAAAATAGCGTCAATACCTTTATTTCTCTGAACAGCAGCATACTCTATTCCTGCCAGCAAAGCTAAAGCCTCCTCATTAGCATTTTTATACGAGTCCCGTCCTTTTTTTAATAAATGTGATTCGGTTTTAATCTGACTCTTTAATCTTTGTTTGGTTATCTCAATAGCATCATCGGATATATCAATTCCTATTGACCGTCTATTAAGCAAACTTGCTGCAACCAGAGTTGTGCCGCTCCCGCAAAATGGGTCTAATATTAAATCATTTTCATTAGTGCCGATTTCAATGATGCGTTCTAGTAAAAGAACAGGTTTTTGTGTGGGATAACCTGTACGCTCTTTGGCTTTTGGATTGAGGTAGGGTATGTCCCAAACATCACTCAGAGGAACGCCCTTTTTACCGCCACTTGGTATAATCTGCCCATTCTGATCACGGTCATAAACTGATTTTCCGGCTTCGTCACGTTTGCGTCTCTGTAAAATTTGGTCAACATTAGTGGCTTCAGAATAGTCTTGATATATAAAATTAAATGTGTAATGCTCAGATTTAGTATAGTAGAAAATATTTTGATGCGCGGGAAGTAGTGATTTTTTTGAATTTGACCAGCGTTTATAGTGCCATATGATTTCTGAACGAAACATATCAGGCCCAAAAATTTCATCAAGTAAAGTTCGGGCAATATGAGCGGCATTACGGTCGCAATGAAAAAATATAGCCCCTGTGGAAGACAATACTCGCCACATCTCTTTTAGACGCTCGTAAAGAAAGTTGCCATATTCAAAGTGAGATGACCACAAATCATCAAAAGAAAACTCTTTTGCTCTATCCCTGGCCCGCAAGCTGTGAACTCTTTGGGTAAAGAAAGGAGGATCGAGGTAAATCAAGTTGATGCTATCAGCATCAAACTCCTGCATTATATCTAAACAATCCCCCTGATAAACCTTTGTTTTCATTTTGATTCTGTATTTTCTTCCGCTACTTTTTCCAAAATTGCTTTGAGGTTAATACCCGTTCGCTCATAGACGTAATTCCAAGCAGAGTCGCCGTAGTAATATTGACCGTTCATACCGGTATACAGAGTGGCAAGAGTTTCCTGTATTCTCATAGCTTGAGTACGGTTTGGATAATAGAACATCACCCTTATTGGCGTATACCCGGCTTCGGCAATGGTTTTAATTCTAGTACACGGCGGCGTAAATCCTTCGGTAGTTTATGGAGTGAAAAAGTGCACTTTTTCACTCCATAAACTAAGCAACGCGCTGCTTGTAACTACCGAAAGACTTCCGCAAAGCTGTACTAGTATGCTCTTTGGTTATATGATCACCATCTGTCGTAGCATCTCGCCATTTAATTTCAATCGCATCCTGGTCTATTAAACAATCTATCTCAAATGTCTTGGGACGTCGCCCTTGAGTATTCGGAATTCTGACTGAATCAGCGTCCGGGAATTTTTCTTGAAAGCAGAGTTTTGCTGCATCCTCAAGAAATGAACCTGCGTAGTTGTACAAAAAACGCCCTTTGTTTTGATAGATATCTATCAGTTGCCCCTCTTCATCTGTAATGCCAAGCACCCGATAAATAAGAAAGTGAGATTTGTCATCGTCTTTCATCTCTTCAACTCTCTCATCAATTCTTTGCTTCAATCTATCGGCGCACTCGATTGCCAAAGTTCTGATTTTTTGTTCTATATTCATTTGAGTTTCATATTTTCCGTTGAGAGTACAACTGGTGGATTACTGTAGTTGGTATGCTACCATAAATTATTGTGGTCACAAAAAAGAAGCCTTTAGGAATGAAACCCTACCTTAGTTGCATTTTTTAACGAAGCCAGATTGGCCCCCCTAAAAAACCGGCGATAGGCCGCCGTCTCAGAGAGAGCCGATTTGAGAATAGTCTCAATTGTGGCCGCCGCTTCCGTTGGCGAGCGCTGCTCAGGGCGCAGTACCAGCAAATCTTTCTCTTCTACGTAAATGGTTAATTTGCCCTGGGCCGCCAACCATTTGATACCCAGGCGAATTGTGGTTGAGCGGTGTCCCAGCGCGGCAGCTAACCCCTCAAGACCAACTTCGCCCTCCTTATGCATCATAGCATATTTTACCAGTCCCATCAATTGCTTGATAAAGGCCGGGAAATTATCAAACGGCGACGGCTGCCCCACTAAAACCGTTTGCCGGGGTCTGACTGTAGTCATAACCTGCCGAAAAATATCGTGGCCGGGCGGGGCCGTCCAGATGACCAGTGTTTCGGCGAGGGAGAGTTGGTGGCGGGGGAGGGCGGAGAGAGAGGAGAGGGTGACGCCTTCGGCCCAGACGATTTTGGATTTTAGATTTTGGATTTTGGATTTTGGATTATCTGTCTGCCGCCAGTCGATGAAATCCGGTTTGATTGTTACGGGGGGAGGTTCCCACTCGCGGGCGGCGACCCACTCCAGTTGCACCGAGTCGCCGCCTTTGAAATCGTCGGGGCTGAGGGTGAAGGCCAGGTCAAACGTCCCTTCGGGAGAACGTTCGGTTGCGCCGCGCCACCAGATGACCTCTTGCCGGTAGCCGGTTTCATTTTCAACAACCAGTCGTTTGTGGTCTCTGGTTTTGCCAAAGGCGGTTTCATTCACAACTTTGAGACCGGAACAACCCAGACGCACCGAGGGATTGCCCGCCCCAAAAGGGGCCAGGCGTTGAATAGTCGTCAATAGGGGCATTGACGCCTGGGGCAAATCAACCATCAGGTCAAGCGTAATTGTTTTTTCCGGCGACTCTTGACAGCCCTCTAACGCCGCCGACAGGCCGCGCCGGAAAGCGGTCACATTTTCTGGGGCAATAGCCAGACCGGCGGCCATAGGGTGGCCGCCGAAGCCGGTCAGCAGGCCGGCCTGGGTTTTGATGGCCTGGTGAATATCACAACCAGGCACGGAACGGGCCGAGCCGCGCCCCAAACCATCGGGCCGCAGGGCGATGAGAATGGCCGGTTTGCCGTACTGGTCGGCCAAACGATTAGCGGCGATGCCAACCACGCCGGGATGCCAGTCAGATGCGGCCAGGACAATGGCGTTGTAATCGGCCAGGGAGGGGGTGTCTTCAAGCTGGCTCAGGGCTTGGACCACCACCCGGTCAACCAGCATCTTACGACGGTCGTTGAGGGCTTCCAGTTGCAGGGCAATGATGCGAGCGCGGGCCAGGTTATCGGTGGTCAGCAGTTCAACGGCCAGGTTGGCATCGCCCAGTCGCCCCAGGGCATT